>NZ_MASR01000008.1 GCF_001758195.1 Pseudohongiella acticola | reverse complement strand
GTTTCCAGTGAGCTGGCCGCCGTGTTCAGTGCGCTTTGTGCTTCTTCGGCCGTACCATTGACGATGGCGTTATTGGCTGCAGCGGCAGTGGTGCCGGTGCTTTCAACCGTTTCTGTGGCCACCTGGCCCGGAGGCGCGTCACCGCCACCGGCGCCGCTGCCGGCTGCTGCGGTAGTGAAGCGGCCATTGACGCGGTAGGAGCCTGCGCCAAAGTTTGCTTCCAGCTGATTGCCGTTCAGGTCAAAGACCGTATTGGGTGGCGTCGCTGCGGTGAACGAAGTAAAGGCACCGGTATCAATACCAAAGCGTGCTTTGGGTGCGCCAGTGGTTTCTTCAATAACGATGCTGTAATCGTACGTGTTGCCGCCGGTATTGAACTCACCCAGAATGTTGGTGAACAGTGAATCAGGCAGCAGGCCGTTGACCAGGTTGGAACCACTGAAGCTGATGCCGCCGCCGCTGATGGCGTAGGGGCCATTGGCATTGGTGTTGTTAAGTGTGGTGGTTGCGTTCAGTGAGCCGGCCCGTGCCAGCACGGTCAGGTTCTGAACCGGAATATCGCCAGTAACCGTGGTGCCGTTGACCGTCAAATTCAGTGTCGCAATGTAGGCCTCCAGGCGACGGTTAGTGCCGACCTCGGAGATGGAAACACCGACTTTAAAGGTATGCGTTTTGTTGGTCGCGCCGACTGAATTGCCCAGGGTGAAGGCAAAGTTGGGAATACCAAAGTTATCAGTCAACGGGATGTTGTTAATCGTGCCGACTGTGCCCGTTGCGTCTACCTGCGCCGAGGTGGAATACCCCGAGCCGTTACTGAGCGTAAATTGCCCCTGCGTGCCACTCGAGACAATGGTGAAATCATTTGCGTTGGCATAAACGCCAAATCCGGATATAACGCCCGCAATGACCACTTGGCTCAGGCGCGTCTTGTAACGGCTGGTATTTTTCATTAGAGATCCCTTAATAGCGATTTTGCGATTGATCATAGAGAGAGTGAATAAAGTAGCGTATAGAATATCATGATTTCGCCTGGCCAAGATTCTGCGCGGGCACGGGGCGTCGAGTGGCAACCAGATAAATGGCGAACAAGCTCAGGAACAGCACAAACATGGTGCCTTCCCGCACGCCACTCATGTGAGCGGCAAGACCTATGCTGGCAAATACCATGGCAGTGCCGTGCATGATCAGCACTGTTTGCTGCTGTGTGCAGCCTGCGTTCAGCAGTCGATGGTGCAGGTGATCACGGCCGGGAGAGAACGGTGACTGACCGCGCAGTGGACGTTTGATCATCAATCCGACCGTGTCCATTAGCGGCACCGCCAGAAACCAGAGCGCATATACCGGGGCGATGAATGCGTCAGCGCCCTGGGTGGCGGCAATCACCAGCCAGGCCAGGATAAAACCGAGCAGGGTACTGCCGGCATCGCCCAGATAGATCAGCGCACTTTTTTTCCACAGCATGCGGAAATTAAAGGCCAGGAAGGCCAGCACCGACACAATCAGAATCTGATTGAAGCTGAGCATGGCGCTTTGACCCGCCGCCAACGCAGCGATGGACAGGAATACCAGCGCAATCACTACCAGCCCGCCGGACAGTCCATCCAGACCGTCGCTCATATTGACCGCGTTGATCACGCCGACGGTGGCGAACATGGTGACCGGCACGGCCAGCAGACCCAGTTCTACCGGGCCCAGATATAAAAGGTTGCCAAGGCTGTCCAGCCTTACATCTGCCAATGAGGCCATGGCCAATGCGGCAACTGCGTGGCAGGAAATGCGCAGGGTTGCGCGTATTTCGTAGAGGTCATCAAGAATGCCAACAAGGAGGACAAATCCCGCGATTGCCAGTAGCAGCTGATAATCTGCTCTGACCACCGGTGACAACATACAGATGGCGAGTGTGCCCAGATATATGCCCAGGCCGCCAATCATCGGTGTCGGCAGACTGTGCGTTTTACGTCCGCCAGGCAAGTCAACCAAGCCTACTCGGGTCGCTAACGGGCGCAAGGCCAGAAACGATAAGGCCGTTAACGCAAATGCAAATAGTAGAACAGTCGGGCTCATGATCGCACAATCCATGCGTTTCAAGCGTAATATTTTAATGCCCGGCGGTTGCCTGACCGGGCAGCACTCGAATCGAGAACTGCCCCGCCAATGCAGGTCCGTCGCTTAGTTGACGCCGTACAGGACCTGAGTCCCGTTATCGCCGATGACCTTGAAATCGATACGGCCATCGCCATTCACATCAATTGCCTGGAAAGCGATGCCGTTGGCATCCTTGTTGCCCGTGTGGAATGCTGTTTCCGCAGCTGTCCGTGTGCTGACAAAGAAGCTGGGCTTGAAGCGGCCGTTGCCTTCCGAGGTGATGATGCCGGTATTGCGGTCCACCGAGTAGGGGATCTTTGCCGTCTCCAGACTGGCAAAGAAGCTGGTGTTGTCCATATAAGGCACCATGCGCTGCTGCACACCATTGGCACAGTTGATGCCAAAGCTGTACCCAGGCGCTGTGGGCGCAATGGTGGGCTCAACAATGGTGGTGCCACCGCAGTTGAAGTCCAGGGTCTTGCCGCTCAGGTTGTCGTAAGCAAATACCCCGGCAAAACGTTGACCGTTGCCAAAGTCGATGCGGTAGGCGCCGTCATCGCTGCTAAAGGTTAAATCGCTGTAACCCGCCTGAGTCACAGCTAACGCAAAGCCAACCGTATCCACTGGCACCGGTGCCAGCTCCATTGCATAACCTGCGTTGATAATGCTAGCCGTACCGTTGCGAAGAATCCTGATGCCAGTTGGCACTGAGGCCGGAACTGCCCTGGATGCCGTGGTATACCCGGCATATGCTTCACCTGGTAGCTGGATTGTCAGTACACCACTCACTTCGTCTGCTTTTATCGTTGCAGTGCCTTCAGCAACGACAGCCAGTACGCCACCCACCCTGTCATCAGCCAGGGGCAGCTCTACGGGCGTCTTTAGGCCACAAGCAGAACCCCCTATATTGAATCCACCGGCCCAAATTGGTGCTGGGTCTGTGCAGCCTGCAGTCGGTACAGTAACCACTGCAAGGGGGGGGACTGCACTGGAAGTAATATTTGTGTTAGGTGCGCCACGCTGCTGTGTCGAGGTCGAGATAGCAGTCTGCTTTTGCTGTGGTGTCTGCACGCTGGTTGGTGGAATCTGAATGGATTGGCGAAGAGTCGCCTCCAGCGCGGGACCGTTACTCCCTAGAGCCGCTGCGATCTGCGCGTCGGTTGCATTCTCGGCGGATATGCCAGAATTGGCGAGAGCCGCAGCTGAGGCGGATGCTCTGCCGGCGGTTACTACGTTGGATACGATTGCCGCAGTCGCCGGTACGCTGGCGTTTTTCATGGCGGTCAGTGTTCTGTTGAGCGTGGTAACTGCCGCTGCCAGTTTGACAGGATCGTTTTGAACTTTGCCTATCAGTGTCACTACATTACTGAACACCGTCTGCACGTTGGCCTGCACCGCAGCCTGCTGCTCGGTAGACAGTGTGCCACCGTTGGTAACGGCAGTGGCCAGAGTTTCCAGTGAGCTGGCCGCCGTGTTCAGTGCGCTTTGTGCTTCTTCGGCCGTACCATTGACGATGGCGTTATTGGCTGCAGCGGCAGTGGTGCCGGTGCTTTCAACCGTTTCTGTGGCCACCTGGCCCGGAGGCGCGTCACCGCCACCGGCGCCGCTGCCGGCTGCTGCGGTAGTGAAGCGGCCATTGACGCGGTAGGAGCCTGCGCCAAAGTTTGCTTCCAGCTGATTGCCGTTCAGGTCAAAGACCGTATTGGGTGGCGTCGCTGCGGTGAACGAAGTAAAGGCACCGGTATCAATACCAAAGCGTGCTTTGGGTGCGCCAGTGGTTTCTTCAATAACGATGCTGTAATCGTACGTGTTGCCGCCGGTATTGAACTCACCCAGAATGTTGGTGAACAGTGAATCAGGCAGCAGGCCGTTGACCAGGTTGGAACCACTGAAGCTGATGCCGCCGCCGCTGATGGCGTAGGGGCCATTGGCATTGGTGTTGTTAAGTGTGGTGGTTGCGTTCAGTGAGCCGGCCCGTGCCAGCACGGTCAGGTTCTGAACCGGAATATCGCCAGTAACCGTGGTGCCGTTGACCGTCAAATTCAGTGTCGCAATGTAGGCCTCCAGGCGACGGTTAGTGCCGACCTCGGAGATGGAAACACCGACTTTAAAGGTATGCGTTTTGTTGGTCGCGCCGACTGAATTGCCCAGGGTGAAGGCAAAGTTGGGAATACCAAAGTTATCAGTCAACGGGATGTTGTTAATCGTGCCGACTGTGCCCGTTGCGTCTACCTGCGCCGAGGTGGAATACCCCGAGCCGTTACTGAGCGTAAATTGCCCCTGCGTGCCACTCGAGACAATGGTGAAATCATTTGCGTTGGCATAAACGCCAAATCCGGATATAACGCCCGCAATGACCACTTGGCTCAGGCGCGTCTTGTAACGGCTGGTATTTTTCATTA
>NZ_MASR01000007.1 GCF_001758195.1 Pseudohongiella acticola | reverse complement strand
CCTACTCTCCCGTAGGACATCGTCAATCGGCGAACAAAAAAAAAGGGCCACCCCGCATGGGGTGGCCCTTTTTCGCTTATTAATGCCTGACGATGTCCTACTCTCACATGGGGAGACCCCACACTACCATCGGCGCTGAGTACTTTCACTTCTGAGTTCGGGATGGGATCAGGTGGTTCATACTCGCTATGGTCGTCAGGCAAACCGTTGATGCACATGCGCTGTTGTCAGCATGCCATCGTTTACCCTTTGACAATCTGATGAATGAAGATTGTGTTCTGTTTTTGCTGAATCGGCTCTCTAGCGTCTTTAGACTCACTAGCACAGCGCTTTATACAAGCTCTATCTGTATCAATCAAAGCTGTTTGTCTCATATAACCGGTTGCTTACATCTTGATGGATGCAAAAACCTGCGATTATATGGTCAAGCCTCACGTGCAATTAGTACTGGTTAGCTCAATGCATCACTGCACTTACACACCCAGCCTATCAACGTCGTGGTCTTCAACGGCACTTTAGGGGGATTAAATCCCCAGGGAGATCTCGTCTTGAGGGGGGCTTCCCGCTTAGATGCTTTCAGCGGTTATCCTGTCCGAACGTAGCTACCGGGCAATGCCACTGGCGTGACAACCCGAACACCAGAGGTTCGTCCACTCCGGTCCTCTCGTACTAGGAGCAGCTCCTCTCAAATCTCCAACGCCCACGGCAGATAGGGACCGAACTGTCTCACGACGTTCTAAACCCAGCTCGCGTACCACTTTAAATGGCGAACAGCCATACCCTTGGGACCGGCTTCAGCCCCAGGATGTGATGAGCCGACATCGAGGTGCCAAACACCGCCGTCGATGTGAACTCTTGGGCGGTATCAGCCTGTTATCCCCGGAGTACCTTTTATCCGTTGAGCGATGGCCCTTCCATTCAGAACCACCGGATCACTATGACCTACTTTCGTACCTGCTCGAGCCGTCGCTCTCGCAGTCAAGCACCCTTATGCCATTACACTAAATGAGCGATTTCCGACCGCTCTTAGGGTACCTTCGTGCTCCTCCGTTACTCTTTGGGAGGAGACCGCCCCAGTCAAACTACCCACCACACACGGTCCTCGTCCCCGTTTCAGGGACTGAGTTAGAACCTCAACAATACCAGGGTGGTATTTCAAGGATGACTCCACGACAGCTAGCGCTGCCGCTTCAAAGTCTCCCACCTATCCTACACAGATAGTGTCAAAGTCCAGTGTGAAGCTATAGTAAAGGTTCACGGGGTCTTTCCGTCTAGCCGCGGGTACACTGCATCTTAACAGCGATTTCAATTTCACTGAGTCTTGGGTGGAGACAGCGCCGCCATCATTACGCCATTCGTGCAGGTCGGAACTTACCCGACAAGGAATTTCGCTACCTTAGGACCGTTATAGTTACGGCCGCCGTTTACCGGGGCTTCGATCAAGAGCTTCGCCTAAGCTAACCCCATCAATTAACCTTCCGGCACCGGGCAGGCGTCACACCCTATACTTCCTCTTACGAGTTTGCAGAGTGCTGTGTTTTTAATAAACAGTTGCAGCGGCCTGGTCACTTCGACTCTCCTCAGCTTACGCAGTAAATGCTTCACCAAAAAGAGCGTACCTTCTCCCGAAGTTACGGTACCATTTTGCCTAGTTCCTTCACCCAAGTTCTCTCAAGCGCCTTGGTATTCTCTACCTGATCACCTGTGTCGGTTTACAGTACGGTCGTCTGTTATCTGAAGCTTAGAAGGTTTTCCTGGAAGCATGGCATCAACCACTTCTCTCACTAAAAAGTAAGATCGTCATCAGTTCTCGGCCTTAGCAACCCGGATTTACCTAAGTCACCAGCCTACAACCTTAAACGCGGACTACCAACGCCGCGCTGGCCTAGCCTTCTCCGTCACTCCATCGCAATAACAGCCGGTATCGGAATTTTAACCGATTTCCCATCGACTACACCTTTCGGTCTCGCCTTAGGGGCCGACTCACCCTGTCCCGATTAACGTTGGACAGGAAACCTTGATCTTCCGGCGGAGGGGTTTTTCACCCCTCTTATCGTTACTCATGTCAGCATTCGCACTTGTGATACCTCCAGCAAACCTCTCGATTCACCTTCAACGGCCTACACAACGCTCCTCTACCATATGTGCCTAAGCACACATCCGCAGCTTCGGTTATCAGTTTGAGCCCCGTTATATCTTCCGCGCAGGCCGACTCGACTAGTGAGCTATTACGCTTTCTTTAAAGGATGGCTGCTTCTAAGCCAACCTCCTAGCTGTCTAAGCCTTCCCACATCGTTTCCCACTTAACTGATATTTGGGACCTTAGCTGGCGGTCTGGGTTGTTTCCCTCTTGACGACTGACGTTAGCACCCGCCGTCTGTCTCCCGTGATAAAACTTACTGGTATTCGGAGTTTGCATCGGGTTGGTAAGTCGGGATGACCCCCTAGCCGACACAGTGCTCTACCCCCAGCAGTCAATTCCACGAGGCTCTACCTAAATAGATTTCGAGGAGAACCAGCTATCTCCGGGCTTGATTAGCCTTTCACTCCGACCCACAGCTCATCCGAATCTTTTTCAACAGATTACGGTTCGGTCCTCCAGTGCCTGTTACGGCACCTTCAACCTGGCCATGGGTAGATCGCCCGGTTTCGGGTCTAATGCCAGCAACTATTTCGCCCAGTTAAGACTCGGTTTCCCTACGGCTCCCCTATACGGTTAACCTTGCTACTGACATTAACTCGCTGACCCATTATACAAAAGGTACGCAGTCACAGAACAAGTCTGCTCCTACTGCTTGTACGTACGCGGTTTCAGGGTCTATTTCACTCCCCTCACCGGGGTTCTTTTCGCCTTTCCCTCACGGTACTAGTTCACTATCGGTCAGCCAGGAGTATTTAGCCTTGGAGGATGGTCCCCCCATATTCAGTCAAAATTACACGTGTTTCGACCTACTCGTTTTCATTAAAACAGCATTTTCGTGTACGGGGCTATCACCCACTGTCGCCGGACTTTCCAGACCGTTCCACTAACACTGATCTAACTTAAGGGCTAATCCCCGTTCGCTCACCGCTACTTAGGGAATCTCAATTGATTTCTTTTCCTGCAGGTACTGAGATGTTTCAGTTCCCCGCGTTCGCCTCCATAACCTATGTATTCAGTTATGGATGACCCACAAGTGGGCCGGGTTTCCCCATTCGGACATCTCCGGATCAAAGCCTGTTTGACGGCTCCCCGAAGCATTTCGCTGCCTACCACGTCCTTCATCGCCTCTGGCTGCCAAGGCATCCACCACGTACGCTTAATTGCTTGACCATATAACCTCAGACTCTTACATCTTCAGCCACACAGACAAACTCGCCTTCGATCGTACAGAATAGTTTGCGCTTGTATAAATTTAATTCAGCAATAAACACTTTATCAACCATACAATCAATACTAAAACGCTCATCACAGATCGTCTCTGCAATAAACAGTATCAACTGTATCGTCTATAAATTGTCTTCATTCATCGATTGTTAAAGAACAAATTGGTGGAGCTGAGCGGGATCGAACCGCTGACCTCCTGCGTGCAAGGCAGGCGCTCTCCCAGCTGAGCTACAGCCCCAAGTTGTCTTCAAAATTCAGGATTAAGTAATAGAGGTGAGCACTTGTCCGAAGCATCTAAGTGCTATCTTTTTAAGGAGGTGATCCAGCCGCAGGTTCCCCTACGGCTACCTTGTTACGACTTCACCCCAGTCATGAATCACAAAGTGGTGAGCGCACTCCCGAAGGTTATGCTACCCACTTCTTTTGCAACCCACTCCCATGGTGTGACGGGCGGTGTGTACAAGGCCCGGGAACGTATTCACCGTAACATTCTGATTTACGATTACTAGCGATTCCGACTTCACGGAGTCGAGTTGCAGACTCCGATCCGGACTACGATTCGTTTTATGGGATTAGCTCCACCTCGCGGCTTGGCAACCCTTTGTACGAACCATTGTAGCACGTGTGTAGCCCTGGTCGTAAGGGCCATGATGACTTGACGTCGTCCCCACCTTCCTCCGGTTTGTCACCGGCAGTCTCCTTAGAGTGCCCAACTAAATGATGGCAAATAAGGACAAGGGTTGCGCTCGTTACGGGACTTAACCCAACATCTCACGACACGAGCTGACGACAGCCATGCAGCACCTGTCTCCAAGTTCCCGAAGGCACCAATCCATCTCTGGAAAGTTCTTGGGATGTCAAGACCAGGTAAGGTTCTTCGCGTTGCGTCGAATTAAACCACATGCTCCACCGCTTGTGCGGGCCCCCGTCAATTCATTTGAGTTTTAATCTTGCGACCGTACTCCCCAGGCGGTCAACTTAGTGCGTTAGCTGCGCCACTCAGAGCATTACGCTCCCAACGGCTAGTTGACATCGTTTACGGCGTGGACTACCAGGGTATCTAATCCTGTTTGCTCCCCACGCTTTCGCACCTCAGCGTCAGTATCGATCCAGGGGGCCGCCTTCGCCACCGGTATTCCTCCACATCTCTACGCATTTCACCGCTACACGTGGAATTCTACCCCCCTCTCCCGTACTCTAGCCTGGCAGTATTGGATGCAGTTCCAAGGTTGAGCCCTGGGCTTTCACATCCAACTAACCAAACCGCCTACGCGCGCTTTACGCCCAGTAATTCCGATTAACGCTTGCACCCTTCGTATTACCGCGGCTGCTGGCACGAAGTTAGCCGGTGCTTATTCTGCAGGTAACGTCAACTGACAAGATTATTAGTCTTGCCCCTTTCCTCCCTGCTTAAAGTGCTTTACAACCCGAAGGCCTTCTTCACACACGCGGCATGGCTGGATCAGGGTTGCCCCCATTGTCCAATATTCCCCACTGCTGCCTCCCGTAGGAGTCCGGACCGTGTCTCAGTTCCGGTGTGACTGATCATCCTCTCAGACCAGTTACGGATCGTCGCCTTGGTGGGCCTTTACCCCACCAACTAGCTAATCCGACGCAGGCTCATCTGATAGCGCAAGGTCCGAAGATCCCCTGCTTTCCCCCGTAGGGCGTATGCGGTATTAATTCGAGTTTCCCCGAGCTATCCCCCACTACCAGGCAGATTCCTACGCGTTACTCACCCGTCCGCCGCTCGACGCCTGGGAGCAAGCTCCCATCGTTTCCGCTCGACTTGCATGTGTTAAGCCTGCCGCCAGCGTTCAATCTGAGCCATGATCAAACTCTTCAGTTTAAGGTTTTACACTCAAGCTTACTCGCCGTACTACTTAACCGACAATTCACTCAAGTTAAAATCATGCTCAAAGTTTACAACTACTGTCTATTGACTTAAATCATCAACCCTTGGGAGGGCTGATAATTAACGCGGTTGCTTCCCTTTGATATCTTTACGATTGCGCAAAAATACCTCGGCAAGCACCCACCTCTATTACTTAATCTCTGTCTTTTAAAGAACTTTTCCGCCTCAGCCTTCGTGGCTAAGAGGCCGCGTATTATACGCGTTTCAAGCAATCTGGCAAGCACTTTTTTTCACTTTCTTTGCCAGCTCATCGCCAACAATTCCATCTGAAAATACTGCTGTCCTGCCAACCTTGACCAGGGTGTTATCTCGTCAAGGGCGCGCATTATGCCACAGT
>NZ_MASR01000006.1 GCF_001758195.1 Pseudohongiella acticola | reverse complement strand
ACTGTGGCATAATGCGCGCCCTTGACGAGATAACACCCTGGTCAAGGTTGGCAGGACAGCAGTATTTTCAGATGGAATTGTTGGCGATGAGCTGGCAAAGAAAGTGAAAAAAAGTGCTTGCCAGATTGCTTGAAACGCGTATAATACGCGGCCTCTTAGCCACGAAGGCTGAGGCGGAAAAGTTCTTTAAAAGACAGAGATTAAGTAATAGAGGTGGGTGCTTGCCGAGGTATTTTTGCGCAATCGTAAAGATATCAAAGGGAAGCAACCGCGTTAATTATCAGCCCTCCCAAGGGTTGATGATTTAAGTCAATAGACAGTAGTTGTAAACTTTGAGCATGATTTTAACTTGAGTGAATTGTCGGTTAAGTAGTACGGCGAGTAAGCTTGAGTGTAAAACCTTAAACTGAAGAGTTTGATCATGGCTCAGATTGAACGCTGGCGGCAGGCTTAACACATGCAAGTCGAGCGGAAACGATGGGAGCTTGCTCCCAGGCGTCGAGCGGCGGACGGGTGAGTAACGCGTAGGAATCTGCCTGGTAGTGGGGGATAGCTCGGGGAAACTCGAATTAATACCGCATACGCCCTACGGGGGAAAGCAGGGGATCTTCGGACCTTGCGCTATCAGATGAGCCTGCGTCGGATTAGCTAGTTGGTGGGGTAAAGGCCCACCAAGGCGACGATCCGTAACTGGTCTGAGAGGATGATCAGTCACACCGGAACTGAGACACGGTCCGGACTCCTACGGGAGGCAGCAGTGGGGAATATTGGACAATGGGGGCAACCCTGATCCAGCCATGCCGCGTGTGTGAAGAAGGCCTTCGGGTTGTAAAGCACTTTAAGCAGGGAGGAAAGGGGCAAGACTAATAATCTTGTCAGTTGACGTTACCTGCAGAATAAGCACCGGCTAACTTCGTGCCAGCAGCCGCGGTAATACGAAGGGTGCAAGCGTTAATCGGAATTACTGGGCGTAAAGCGCGCGTAGGCGGTTTGGTTAGTTGGATGTGAAAGCCCAGGGCTCAACCTTGGAACTGCATCCAATACTGCCAGGCTAGAGTACGGGAGAGGGGGGTAGAATTCCACGTGTAGCGGTGAAATGCGTAGAGATGTGGAGGAATACCGGTGGCGAAGGCGGCCCCCTGGATCGATACTGACGCTGAGGTGCGAAAGCGTGGGGAGCAAACAGGATTAGATACCCTGGTAGTCCACGCCGTAAACGATGTCAACTAGCCGTTGGGAGCGTAATGCTCTGAGTGGCGCAGCTAACGCACTAAGTTGACCGCCTGGGGAGTACGGTCGCAAGATTAAAACTCAAATGAATTGACGGGGGCCCGCACAAGCGGTGGAGCATGTGGTTTAATTCGACGCAACGCGAAGAACCTTACCTGGTCTTGACATCCCAAGAACTTTCCAGAGATGGATTGGTGCCTTCGGGAACTTGGAGACAGGTGCTGCATGGCTGTCGTCAGCTCGTGTCGTGAGATGTTGGGTTAAGTCCCGTAACGAGCGCAACCCTTGTCCTTATTTGCCATCATTTAGTTGGGCACTCTAAGGAGACTGCCGGTGACAAACCGGAGGAAGGTGGGGACGACGTCAAGTCATCATGGCCCTTACGACCAGGGCTACACACGTGCTACAATGGTTCGTACAAAGGGTTGCCAAGCCGCGAGGTGGAGCTAATCCCATAAAACGAATCGTAGTCCGGATCGGAGTCTGCAACTCGACTCCGTGAAGTCGGAATCGCTAGTAATCGTAAATCAGAATGTTACGGTGAATACGTTCCCGGGCCTTGTACACACCGCCCGTCACACCATGGGAGTGGGTTGCAAAAGAAGTGGGTAGCATAACCTTCGGGAGTGCGCTCACCACTTTGTGATTCATGACTGGGGTGAAGTCGTAACAAGGTAGCCGTAGGGGAACCTGCGGCTGGATCACCTCCTTAAACAGATAGCACTTAGATGCTTCGGACAAGTGCTCACCTCTATTACTTAATCCTGACCTTTTTTAAGAACCCAGGGTCGTTGCTCCAGCAGTGGCTGACCTGAGACGGATTCGGGTCTGTAGCTCAGTTGGTTAGAGCGCACCCCTGATAAGGGTGAGGTCGGCCGTTCAAATCGGCCCAGACCCACCATATTAATGAGTTTGGTTTACAGTAATGTGACCAATCATTGATAGTCCCCTGGATCCTGTAGATTCAGGTACTGTTCTTTAACAATCGATGAATGAAGACAATTTATAGACGATACAGTTGATACTGTTTATTGCAGAGACGATCTGTGATGAGCGTTTTAGTATTGATTGTATGGTTGATAAAGTGTTTATTGCTGAATTAAATTTATACAAGCGCAAACTATTCTGTACGATCGAAGGCGAGTTTGTCTGTGTGGCTGAAGATGTAAGAGTCTGAGGTTATATGGTCAAGCAATTAAGCGTACGTGGTGGATGCCTTGGCAGCCAGAGGCGATGAAGGACGTGGTAGGCAGCGAAATGCTTCGGGGAGCCGTCAAACAGGCTTTGATCCGGAGATGTCCGAATGGGGAAACCCGGCCCACTTGTGGGTCATCCATAACTGAATACATAGGTTATGGAGGCGAACGCGGGGAACTGAAACATCTCAGTACCTGCAGGAAAAGAAATCAATTGAGATTCCCTAAGTAGCGGTGAGCGAACGGGGATTAGCCCTTAAGTTAGATCAGTGTTAGTGGAACGGTCTGGAAAGTCCGGCGACAGTGGGTGATAGCCCCGTACACGAAAATGCTGTTTTAATGAAAACGAGTAGGTCGAAACACGTGTAATTTTGACTGAATATGGGGGGACCATCCTCCAAGGCTAAATACTCCTGGCTGACCGATAGTGAACTAGTACCGTGAGGGAAAGGCGAAAAGAACCCCGGTGAGGGGAGTGAAATAGACCCTGAAACCGCGTACGTACAAGCAGTAGGAGCAGACTTGTTCTGTGACTGCGTACCTTTTGTATAATGGGTCAGCGAGTTAATGTCAGTAGCAAGGTTAACCGTATAGGGGAGCCGTAGGGAAACCGAGTCTTAACTGGGCGAAATAGTTGCTGGCATTAGACCCGAAACCGGGCGATCTACCCATGGCCAGGTTGAAGGTGCCGTAACAGGCACTGGAGGACCGAACCGTAATCTGTTGAAAAAGATTCGGATGAGCTGTGGGTCGGAGTGAAAGGCTAATCAAGCCCGGAGATAGCTGGTTCTCCTCGAAATCTATTTAGGTAGAGCCTCGTGGAATTGACTGCTGGGGGTAGAGCACTGTGTCGGCTAGGGGGTCATCCCGACTTACCAACCCGATGCAAACTCCGAATACCAGTAAGTTTTATCACGGGAGACAGACGGCGGGTGCTAACGTCAGTCGTCAAGAGGGAAACAACCCAGACCGCCAGCTAAGGTCCCAAATATCAGTTAAGTGGGAAACGATGTGGGAAGGCTTAGACAGCTAGGAGGTTGGCTTAGAAGCAGCCATCCTTTAAAGAAAGCGTAATAGCTCACTAGTCGAGTCGGCCTGCGCGGAAGATATAACGGGGCTCAAACTGATAACCGAAGCTGCGGATGTGTGCTTAGGCACATATGGTAGAGGAGCGTTGTGTAGGCCGTTGAAGGTGAATCGAGAGGTTTGCTGGAGGTATCACAAGTGCGAATGCTGACATGAGTAACGATAAGAGGGGTGAAAAACCCCTCCGCCGGAAGATCAAGGTTTCCTGTCCAACGTTAATCGGGACAGGGTGAGTCGGCCCCTAAGGCGAGACCGAAAGGTGTAGTCGATGGGAAATCGGTTAAAATTCCGATACCGGCTGTTATTGCGATGGAGTGACGGAGAAGGCTAGGCCAGCGCGGCGTTGGTAGTCCGCGTTTAAGGTTGTAGGCTGGTGACTTAGGTAAATCCGGGTTGCTAAGGCCGAGAACTGATGACGATCTTACTTTTTAGTGAGAGAAGTGGTTGATGCCATGCTTCCAGGAAAACCTTCTAAGCTTCAGATAACAGACGACCGTACTGTAAACCGACACAGGTGATCAGGTAGAGAATACCAAGGCGCTTGAGAGAACTTGGGTGAAGGAACTAGGCAAAATGGTACCGTAACTTCGGGAGAAGGTACGCTCTTTTTGGTGAAGCATTTACTGCGTAAGCTGAGGAGAGTCGAAGTGACCAGGCCGCTGCAACTGTTTATTAAAAACACAGCACTCTGCAAACTCGTAAGAGGAAGTATAGGGTGTGACGCCTGCCCGGTGCCGGAAGGTTAATTGATGGGGTTAGCTTAGGCGAAGCTCTTGATCGAAGCCCCGGTAAACGGCGGCCGTAACTATAACGGTCCTAAGGTAGCGAAATTCCTTGTCGGGTAAGTTCCGACCTGCACGAATGGCGTAATGATGGCGGCGCTGTCTCCACCCAAGACTCAGTGAAATTGAAATCGCTGTTAAGATGCAGTGTACCCGCGGCTAGACGGAAAGACCCCGTGAACCTTTACTATAGCTTCACACTGGACTTTGACACTATCTGTGTAGGATAGGTGGGAGACTTTGAAGCGGCAGCGCTAGCTGTCGTGGAGTCATCCTTGAAATACCACCCTGGTATTGTTGAGGTTCTAACTCAGTCCCTGAAACGGGGACGAGGACCGTGTGTGGTGGGTAGTTTGACTGGGGCGGTCTCCTCCCAAAGAGTAACGGAGGAGCACGAAGGTACCCTAAGAGCGGTCGGAAATCGCTCATTTAGTGTAATGGCATAAGGGTGCTTGACTGCGAGAGCGACGGCTCGAGCAGGTACGAAAGTAGGTCATAGTGATCCGGTGGTTCTGAATGGAAGGGCCATCGCTCAACGGATAAAAGGTACTCCGGGGATAACAGGCTGATACCGCCCAAGAGTTCACATCGACGGCGGTGTTTGGCACCTCGATGTCGGCTCATCACATCCTGGGGCTGAAGCCGGTCCCAAGGGTATGGCTGTTCGCCATTTAAAGTGGTACGCGAGCTGGGTTTAGAACGTCGTGAGACAGTTCGGTCCCTATCTGCCGTGGGCGTTGGAGATTTGAGAGGAGCTGCTCCTAGTACGAGAGGACCGGAGTGGACGAACCTCTGGTGTTCGGGTTGTCACGCCAGTGGCATTGCCCGGTAGCTACGTTCGGACAGGATAACCGCTGAAAGCATCTAAGCGGGAAGCCCCCCTCAAGACGAGATCTCCCTGGGGATTTAATCCCCCTAAAGTGCCGTTGAAGACCACGACGTTGATAGGCTGGGTGTGTAAGTGCAGTGATGCATTGAGCTAACCAGTACTAATTGCACGTGAGGCTTGACCATATAATCGCAGGTTTTTGCATCCATCAAGATGTAAGCAACCGGTTATATGAGACAAACAGCTTTGATTGATACAGATAGAGCTTGTATAAAGCGCTGTGCTAGTGAGTCTAAAGACGCTAGAGAGCCGATTCAGCAAAAACAGAACACAATCTTCATTCATCAGATTGTCAAAGGGTAAACGATGGCATGCTGACAACAGCGCATGTGCATCAACGGTTTGCCTGACGACCATAGCGAGTATGAACCACCTGATCCCATCCCGAACTCAGAAGTGAAAGTACTCAGCGCCGATGGTAGTGTGGGGTCTCCCCATGTGAGAGTAGGACATCGTCAGGCATTAATAAGCGAAAAAGGGCCACCCCATGCGGGGTGGCCCTTTTTTTTTGTTCGCCGATTGACGATGTCCTACGGGAGAGTAGG
>NZ_MASR01000005.1 GCF_001758195.1 Pseudohongiella acticola | reverse complement strand
CCCACGGTACGGCCGCCTTCACGAATCGCAAAACGCAGACCTTCGTCCATCGCGATCGGTGCAATCAGCGTCACCAGGAACTTCAGGTTGTCACCAGGCATGACCATCTCAACGCCTTCTGGCAGCTCTACCGCGCCAGTCACGTCAGTGGTACGGAAGTAGAACTGTGGACGGTAACCTTTGAAGAACGGTGTATGACGACCGCCTTCTTCCTTGCTCAGTACGTACACTTCGCCTTCAAACTTGGTATGCGGCGTGATTGAACCCGGCTTGGCCAGTACCTGACCACGCTCCACGTCCTCACGCTTGGTGCCACGCAGCAGCACGCCCACGTTCTCACCAGCACGACCTTCGTCCAGCAGCTTGCGGAACATCTCAACACCGGTACAAACTGTCTTCACGGTGTCTTTCAGACCGATGATTTCCATCTCGTCGCCAACTTTCACAATACCGCGCTCTACACGACCGGTCACAACCGTACCACGACCTGAGATCGAGAATACGTCCTCGATTGGCAGCAGGAACGGCTTCTCAATGTCACGCACCGGATCAGGAATGTACTCGTCCAGTGTCTCTACCAGCTTCTGTACCGCAGGCATGCCGATATCAGACGCATCACCTTCCAGCGCCTTCAGCGCAGAACCGATGATGATTGGCGTGTCGTCGCCCGGGAAGTCATACAGATCCAGCAACTCGCGCACTTCCATCTCTACCAGCTCGAGCAGCTCGGCATCGTCAACCATGTCCGCTTTGTTCATGAACACAACGATGTAAGGTACACCCACCTGACGTGACAGCAGGATGTGCTCACGCGTCTGCGGCATGGGGCCGTCAGCGGCTGATACCACCAGGATTGCGCCGTCCATCTGCGCAGCACCGGTAATCATGTTCTTCACATAGTCAGCGTGACCAGGGCAGTCAACGTGCGCGTAGTGACGCTTCGGCGAATCGTATTCAACGTGCGCTGTGGAGATCGTGATACCACGCTCACGCTCTTCCGGTGCGTTATCGATCTGATCGAATGCACGCGCTTCACCTGAACCCCAGATCTCTGCACAGACACGTGTCAGAGCCGCTGTCAGCGTTGTCTTACCATGGTCAACGTGACCAATTGTGCCAACGTTGACGTGTGTTTTATTACGTTCAAATTTACCCTTCGCCACAATAACACCTCACAAAACAAGTCTTAATAAGTAAAAAATCCAGTGACCAGCGATCAGCCTTTGTTCTTGGTGATAATGCCTTCAGCAATATTCGATGGCACTTCACCGTACTTCAGGAATTCCATCGTGTATGTTGCACGACCCTGAGAAATGGAGCGCAAGTCTGTGGCATAACCAAACATTTCCGACAATGGCACTTCAGCATCAATCACTTTCCCGCTGGAAGTGTCATCCATACCCTGCACCATACCACGACGACGGTTAAGGTCGCCCATCACGTCACCCATGTTCTCTTCGGGCGTGACAACTTCAACACTCATGATAGGCTCGAGCAACACCGCGTCCGCCTGTATAGCACCTTTTTTCAGCGCCATGGAGCCTGCGATCTTGAACGCCATTTCACTGGAGTCAACGTCGTGGAAGGAGCCATCAAAAACGGTAACCTTCATGGCCAGCAACGGATAACCGGCGATACAGCCGTTCTTCATCTGCTCCTGCACGCCCTTGTCGACAGCAGGGATGTATTCACGCGGAATAGCACCACCAACGATTTCGTTAACAAACTGATATTCTTCATCAGCCGGCAGCGGCTCAAGACGCAACCAGACATGACCAAACTGACCACGACCACCAGACTGCTTGACGTGCTTACCTTCCACTTCAACTTTCTTGCGGATGGTCTCACGGTAGGCAACCTGCGGCTTACCGATATTGGCTTCAACACCAAATTCACGACGCATGCGGTCAACCAGAACGTCCAGGTGAAGCTCACCCATACCAGAGATAATGGTCTGACCTGACTCTTCGTCAGTCTCTACACGGAAAGAGGGATCTTCCTGAGCCAGCTTGCCCAGTGCGATGCCCATTTTCTCCTGGTCTGCCTTGGTCTTAGGCTCAACTGCCACTGAGATCACGGGATCCGGGAAATCCATTTTTTCCAGAATAACGATACGATTCGGGTCACACAGGGTCTCACCCGTGGTCACGTCTTTCAGACCAATGGCGGCAGCGATATCGCCAGCCATCACCTGTTTGATTTCATCACGGTTATTAGCGCGCATCTGCACCATACGACCAACACGCTCTTTCTTGCTCTTGACCGAGTTGTATACCGCATCGCCTGAATTCAGCGTACCGGAGTAAACGCGGAAGAACGTCAGTGTACCCACAAACGGGTCCGTCGCAATCTTGAACGCCAGCGCGGCGAATGGCGCAGAATCGTCAGACTCACAGCGCACAACGCTGCCATCTTCCAGCGTACCTTCGATATCCTTCACTTCCGTCGGGGAAGGCAGGTAATCGACCACAGCGTCCAGCACTGCCTGTACACCCTTGTTCTTGAAGGCAGATCCACAGAATGTCGGCACGATTTCGCCAGCCAACGTGCGCTGACGGATACCTGCCTTGATTTCTTCCTCTGTCAGCTCTTCGCCTTCGAGGTACTTGTTCATTACGTCTTCGTTGGCTTCTGCCGCCGACTCAACCATGAACTCGTGCCATTTGTCGGCTGCTTCCTGCATATCGGCGGGAATATCTTCGTAGGTCATGGTGATGCCCTGATCTTCCTCGCTCCAGACGATGCTTTTCATCTTCACCAGGTCGACAACGCCACGGAAGGTTTCTTCCGAGCCGATGGCCAGCTGCATGGGCACAGGCACAGCACCCAGGCGCTCTTTAACCTGCTTTACCACTTTCAGAAAGTCAGCACCAGCACGGTCCATCTTGTTTACAAAGATCACGCGCGGTACTTCATAACGGTTGGCCTGGCGCCACACTGTTTCGGTTTGCGGCTGTACGCCTGAAGAGCCACACAGCACAACAACAGCGCCATCAAGAACACGCAGGGAACGCTCAACCTCAATGGTGAAGTCAACGTGTCCGGGGGTGTCAATAACATTGACACGGTGCTCGTCGTACTGCTGATACATGCCTTTCCAGAATGTGGTTACAGCAGCAGATGTGATGGTAATACCACGCTCCTGCTCCTGCTCCATCCAGTCCATGGTGGCTGCGCCGTCATGAACCTCACCAATCTTGTGGTTCATACCCGTGTAAAACAGTACGCGCTCAGTCGTCGTTGTTTTACCCGCATCGACGTGAGCGACGATGCCGATATTTCTGTAACGGCTTAATGGGGTTCTTCTGGCCACAATCGCACCTATATCTTTAACTAAATGAGTTTATTGGTAATTAGAAACGGTAGTGCGAGAACGCTTTGTTGGCTTCTGCCATACGGTGCACATCTTCACGTTTCTTGACGGCGCTGCCGCGACCCTGAGCCGCATCAGAGATTTCGCCAGCCAGGCGCAATGCCATGGACTTCTCACCACGCTTGCGCGCGTGCTCTACCAGCCATCGCATGGCCAGTGCACTGCGTCGCTCGGCGCGCACTTCAACAGGAACCTGGTAGGTTGCACCACCTACACGACGTGATTTCACCTCAACCATCGGTGCAATCGCGTCCAGCGCCTTTTCAAAGGCATCCAGGGCATCGCTGCCTGTGTTCTTGGCGACCACGTCCAGCGAACCGTATACAATTTTCTCCGCAACGGATTTTTTGCCATCTTCCATTACGTGATTCATGAACTTGGCCAGGATTTTACTGCCGTACTTTGCATCAGGCAGAATTTCTCGTTTTGCTGCCACTCTTCTTCTGGGCATAAATCACCTCATCAATTCAGGTCGATCTGCGATTCACGTCGAAACCCTTGCCCCGACGCCACACAGCCTTACTGGTTATCTATTTATATAAAATTCTTAAATCAGGACTTCGGTCGCTTGGCACCGTACTTGGAACGGCCCTGGCGACGCGCTGCAACGCCAGATGTATCCAAGCTGCCGCGAACTGTGTGATAACGCACACCGGGAAGGTCTTTTACACGACCGCCACGAATCAGGACCACGGAGTGTTCCTGCAGGTTGTGACCTTCACCACCAATATAGGAAGTGACTTCGTAACCATTGGTCAAACGCACACGGCAAACCTTTCGCAGTGCTGAGTTTGGCTTCTTTGGTGTTGTTGTGTAGACGCGGGTGCACACGCCTCGTTTTTGCGGGCAACCTTGCAGAGCAGGTACGTCGCTCTTGGCGACCTTGCTCTGTCTTGGTTTACGAACCAACTGGTTGATAGTTGCCATTCATTACTCCTGGACTTGTTGTGTCAAACTTGGCATATAAATTCAAATACTCCGGGGTATAGCCCCCTGCCGCGAGCTGTTCAGGCCGCAGTTCAGGACAATCCCCAGAGTAAAGGATGCGAGAGTTTAAAGATCTCGCACCCTGTAGTCAACTTAAATAGCCAACTGGTTTAGCAAATCAGACAACGGTGGCGACTGCCTACACCCCTGTTTTCAATGCCTCGGTCAACGCCGCTTCTACTTCGCTCGCTGTGACACCAGGGCTTTCTTCGAAAGCCTTGTTGGCAGCGGACGCCTGACGACGCGCTTCGTGATAGGCCAGGCCGGTACCCGCAGGTATCAGTCGCCCTACCACCACGTTCTCTTTCAAACCACGCAGGAAGTCGCGCTTCCCGGTAACCGCAGCTTCGGTCAGAACCCGTGTTGTTTCCTGGAACGAGGCCGCCGAAATAAATGACTCGGTGGCCAGCGATGCCTTGGTGATACCCAGCAGTTCGCGCTGGTACTGCGCCTCGATCTTGCCTGCTGCGCGCAGCTTGTCATTCTCTTCCAGCACCTGGGTGATCATTACCTGCTCACCGCGGATCAGACCGGAATCACCCGGCTCCTTGATTTCCACTTTACGCAGCATCTGACGCACGATCACTTCAATGTGCTTGTCATTGATGCGCACACCCTGCAGTCGATACACTTCCTGAACCTCATTAACGATGTATTCAGCCAGCGCTGACACACCTTTGAGGCGCAGAATATCGTGCGGCGAGGGCGGGCCGTCTGAAACCACTTCACCTTTTTCGATGAACTCACCTTCGAAGACCGTCATCTGACGCCACTTCGGAATCAGCGCCTCGTAATGAGAGCTGCCATCCGGCATCGAATCGCCTTCTTTCGGCGTAATCATCAGGCGACGCTTGCCTTTAGTTTCCTTACCAAAGCTGACCGTACCGGAGATCTCCGCCAGGATGGCAGGCTCTTTCGGTTTGCGCGCCTCAAACAGGTCGGCAACACGCGGCAGACCACCGGTGATGTCTCGAGTCTTGGAGCCTTCCTGAGGAATACGGGCAATAACGTCACCCACGCTCAGGTCCGCACCGTCCTGCACCCCGATGATGGAGTTGGACGGCAGGAAGTACACCGCCGGCATGGTGGTGCCCGGAATGTTGATTTCCTTGCCTTTGGCATCCAGCAGGTTCACCGCAGGTCGCAGCTCTTTTGCAGCCGTCGGACGCTCAGCCGGGTCGATCACGGACAGGCTGGACAGACCGGTGACTTCGTCAGTCTGACGACGCACAGTCAGGCCTTCTTCCATGCTGGAGAAGGCAACTTTACCGGCCACTTCCGAAATAATCGGGTGAGTGTGCGGATCCCAGGTCGCCACAACCTGACCGGCTTCAACTTTACGATCTGCCGCCAGTGTAACCACGGCACCGTAAGGCAGTTTGTATTTCTCACGCTCGCGACCAGATTCGTCGTTGACGATCAGCTCACCGGAGCGAGACACCACAACCAGTCCGCCAGCGACATTTTCCACCGTCTTCATGTTGTGCAGGTGTACCGAACCAGTGGTACGAATCTGAACGTTATCCGCCGCTGTCGCCCGCGATGCCGCACCACCGATGTGGAAGGTACGCATGGTCAGCTGTGTACCAGGCTCGCCGATGGACTGCGCCGCGATAACGCCGATGGCCTCGCCCACGTTGGCCAGGTGGCCACGTGCAAGGTCACGACCGTAACACTGTCGGCAGATACCAAAACGGGTATCACAGGTAATGGCAGAGCGGACGTAAACTTCGTCGATACCCATGGTTTCCAGGCGGTCGACCATTTTCTCGTCAAGCATGGTGCCTGCTTCAATCAGTACTTCACCAGACTGCTGATCAACTGCATCGCGAATCAACACACGACCCAGTACCCGCTCGCCCAGCGCCGCGATGATATCGCCGCCTTCGATGATCGGGCTCATTACCAGACCGTCTTCGGTACCACAGTCTTCTTCTGTGATAACCAGATCCTGCGAAATATCAACCAGACGACGTGTCAGGTAACCCGAGTTGGCCGTCTTCAATGCCGTATCCGCCAGACCCTTACGGGCACCGTGCGTAGAGGTAAAGTACTGCACAACGCTCAGGCCTTCACGGAAGTTTGCCGTGATCGGCGTCTCGATGATGGAGCCATCAGGACGTGCCATCAGACCACGCATACCCGCCAGCTGACGAATCTGCGCAGGCGAACCACGAGCACCCGAGTCAGCGTAGATATAAACCGAGTTAAACGATTCCTGCCGCTCTTCCTTGCCTTCTTTATTGATCACAGGCTCGGTAGACAGGCCTTCCATCATCGCCTTGGCGACCAGGTCATTGGCGCGCGACCAGATATCGATAACCTTGTTGTACTTCTCGCCCTGGGTAACCAGACCGGAGGCATACTGGTTTTCGATCTCTTCCACTTCGGACTCCGCCTGACCAATGATCTTGGCTTTGGCATCCGGAATTACAAAGTCATTAACGCCGATTGACGAGCCTGAAACCGTTGAATAACGGTAACCGGTGTACATCAGCTGGTCAGCGAAGATAACGGTTTCTTTCAATCCGACATTTCGGTAACAGGCATTCAGGATTCCTGAAATCTGCTTTTTGGTCATCTTCTGGTTAACCATGGCGAATGGCAGCCCGGCCGGCACAATGGCAAACAACAGAACGCGGCCAACGGTCGTATCAACCATGCGGCGAACGCTGGTCTTTTCACCGGCGTCGTTCAGTTCGAAATCGTCAATACGCACCTTGATGCGTGCCTGCAGGTCAGCGTGACCGGTATCGTAAGCACGCTTCACTTCGCTGACATCAGCGAAGATCATGCCTTCGCCCTTGCCATTAACACGCTCGCGGGTCATGTAGTAAAGACCCAAAACTACGTCCTGCGACGGTACAATAATCGGGTCACCACTGGCGGGCGCCAGAATGTTGTTAGTGGACATCATCAGCGTACGCGCTTCCAGCTGGGCTTCCAGCGTCAACGGTACGTGAACAGCCATCTGGTCACCGTCAAAGTCGGCGTTATAGGCAGCACACACCAACGGGTGCAGCTGAATCGCCTTGCCTTCAATCAGTACCGGCTCAAATGCCTGAATACCAAGACGGTGAAGCGTTGGTGCACGGTTCAACATGACCGGGTGTTCGCGAATCACTTCAGCCAGGATATCCCAGACTTCCGGTGTTTCACGCTCAACCATTTTCTTGGCAGCTTTGATGGTTGTCGCCAGTCCGCGACGCTCAAGCTTGCCGAAAATGAACGGCTTGAACAGTTCCAGCGCCATTTTCTTGGGCAGACCGCACTGATGCAGACGCAACGTCGGACCGACCACAATCACCGAACGACCGGAGTAGTCTACGCGCTTGCCCAGCAGGTTCTGACGGAAACGACCCTGCTTACCCTTGATCATGTCTGCCAGTGACTTCAACGGACGCTTGTTGGAGCCGGTGATGGCACGGCCACGACGACCATTGTCGAGCAGCGCATCCACTGCTTCCTGTAGCATACGCTTTTCGTTACGCACGATGATGTCCGGTGCGTTCAGGTCCAGCAGACGCTTGAGGCGGTTGTTACGGTTGATCACGCGACGATAAAGATCGTTGAGGTCAGACGTCGCAAAACGACCACCATCCAGCGGTACCAGTGGACGCAGATCCGGTGGCAGTACTGGCAATACGGTCAACACCATCCATTCCGGCTTGTTGCCTGATTCGGCGAACGCTTCCAGCAGCTTCAGTCGCTTGGACAGCTTCTTCAGCTTGGTTTCCGAATTGGTGGCAGGAATCTCTTCGCGCAGACGGTTAACTTCTTCCGTCAGGTCGATGTCACGCATCAACTGCTGGATTGCCTCGGCACCCATCTTGGCATCGAATTCATCGCTGAACTCTTCCATCGCCTCATAGTATTGCTCGTCTGTCAGCAACTGACCTTTTTCCAGCGTGGTCATGCCCGGGTCGGTCACTACAAATGATTCGAAGTACAGAATACGTTCGATATCACGCAGCGTCATATCCAGCAGCAAACCAATACGCGAAGGCAGTGATTTCAGGAACCAGATGTGCGCAACCGGGCTGGCCAGTTCGATATGCCCCATGCGCTCACGACGCACCTTGGACAGGGCAACTTCAACGCCGCACTTCTCGCAGATTACGCCACGATGCTTCAGGCGCTTGTACTTCCCACACAGGCACTCGTAGTCCTTAACCGGACCAAAAATCTTGGCGCAGAAAAGACCATCACGCTCAGGCTTGAACGTACGGTAATTAATGGTTTCCGGCTTTTTGACTTCGCCAAATGACCAGGCGCGAATCATCTCCGGAGAGGCAAGGCCGATACGGATCGAGTCAAATTCATCGGATTGTGATTGTGACTTCAGTAATCCCAGCAAGTCTTTCATTCTACTTTCCTCCGCCTGCTGTCTTGCAGCAGGCATCACAAAATCAGCGATTCTTTATGGTGCTTGTTTCCGCCCCTTACTTACCGGAGACTTCCAGCTCCATGTCGATACCCAGTGATCGGATCTCTTTCAGCAGCACATTGAACGACTCTGGCATGCCAGGCTCCATACGATGATCACCATCGACGATGTTTTTATACATCTTGGTACGGCCAGCCACGTCATCAGACTTCACTGTCAACATTTCCTGCAATGTATAGGCAGCACCGTAAGCTTCCAGTGCCCAGACTTCCATCTCACCGAAGCGCTGACCACCGAACTGCGCTTTACCACCCAGCGGTTGCTGCGTAACAAGGCTGTAAGAACCTGTGGAACGCGCATGCATCTTGTCATCAACCAGGTGGTTCAGTTTCAGCATATACATGATGCCCACTGTCACCTTGCGATCGAATGCATTGCCGGTACGGCCGTCGTACAGCGTTACCTGCCCACTTTCGTCGATACCTGCCAGCTTCAGCATCTGCTTGATTTCACCTTCATTGGCGCCATCAAATACAGGCGTCGCCATCGGCACACCGGACTTCAGGTTGTTTGCCAGCTCCATGATTTCTTCATCGCTGAATTCATCAAGCGCCTCTTTTTTGTTGCCCACCGTATTGTAGATTTCATCCAGCAACTTGCGGACATCGTCTACTTTGCGGCGCTCCTCCAGCATCTTGTTGATGCGCATACCCAATCCGACCGAGGCAGCACCCAGGTGAGTTTCCAGCACCTGACCCACGTTCATACGTGAAGGTACGCCCAGCGGGTTAAGTACCACATCAACCGGGTTGCCGGATTCATCAAACGGCATGTCTTCGACTGGCATGATGGACGAGATGACACCCTTGTTACCATGACGGCCGGCCATTTTGTCGCCCGGCTGAATCCGGCGTTTGATGGCCAGGTAAACCTTGACGATTTTCAGCACACCCGGCGCCAGGTCATCACCCTGAACCAGCTTGCGTTTCTTGTCTTCAAAACGCTCATCCAGGTCTGCACGGCGACGCAGCAATTGCGCTTCCGCCAGCTCCAGCTGCTTATTCAGTTCCTCATCCGCCAGACGCAATTTGAACCAGTCGTCTGCAGAGAGTTTATCCAGATACTCTTCAGTCAGTTCCGCGCCTTTCTTCAGACCGGGACCACCCGCAACAGTTTTGCCAACCAGCGCCTGTTTCAGACGATAGAAGGTAGCACCCTGTACGATGCGGAATTCATCGTTGATGTCTTTACGAACCTTGTCGAGCTGAGACTTTTCAATCTCTTTGGCGCGCATGTCTTTTTCAAGACCGTCACGGGTAAAGACCTGAACATCAATCACGGTGCCTTTAACACTGGATGGCACGCGCAGTGAGGTGTCCTTAACATCGGACGCTTTCTCACCGAAGATGGCGCGCAGCAGCTTTTCTTCCGGCGTCAGCTGGGTTTCGCCTTTTGGCGTCACCTTGCCCACCAGAATGTCACCAGCGCCTACTTCTGCACCGATATATACAATGCCGGACTCGTCCAGTTTACCCAGTGCACCTTCACCAACATTGGGGATATCGGAAGAGATTTCCTCTGAGCCCAGCTTGGTATCTCGCGCCACACAGGTCAGTTCCTGAATATGGATTGTGGTCAGACGATCTTCGCTGACAACACGCTCCGAGATCAGAATCGAGTCCTCGAAGTTGTAACCGTTCCATGGCATGAACGCGATGCGCATGTTCTGACCCAGAGCCAGCTCACCGATATCAATGGACGGACCGTCAGCGAGTATGTCGCCACGGGCAATGCGGTCGCCTTCTTTTACCAGAGGCTTCTGCGTAATGCAGGTGTTCTGGTTCGAACGTGTGTACTTGGTCAGGTTGTAGATATCCACACCGGCTTCACCGGCCTGGGTCTCTTCATCACTGACACGTACGATAATACGTGAGGCATCAACGCTCTCGATCACACCACCGTGGTCAGCGACAACGCAGACACCAGAGTCATGTGCAACATTGCGCTCAAGACCCGTGCCGATCAGCGGTGTTTCGCCACGCAGCGTGGGTACAGCCTGACGCTGCATGTTTGACCCCATCAGGGCCCGGTTCGCGTCATCGTGCTCAAGGAACGGAATCAATGCGGCCGCGACTGACACCATCTGCTGCGGCGACACGTCCATGTAGTTGATCTGTTCTTTGGGCATTAACGTGGTTTCGCCGTTGTAACGCACGGTCACCAGGTTATCGACAAACTGCATTTTCTTGTCGAGGTTCGCACTTGCCTGCGCAATAACATACTGGCCTTCGTCAATCGCGGACAGGTAATCGATTTCTTTGGTGACCTTGCCGTCGATAACCCGACGATACGGGCTTTCCAGAAAGCCGTAGCTGTTGGTACGGGCATACGTCGCCATCGAGTTGATCAGGCCGATGTTCGGGCCTTCAGGTGTCTCGATCGGGCACACACGGCCGTAGTGCGTCGGATGTACGTCGCGAACTTCAAAACCGGCACGTTCACGGGTCAGACCGCCTGGCCCGAGGGCGGATACGCGACGCTTGTGCGTCACTTCCGACAGCGGGTTATTCTGGTCCATAAACTGGGACAGCTGGCTGGAACCAAAGAATTCCTTGATGGCGGCAGCGACCGGTTTGGCATTGATCATATCCTGCGGCATCAGACCTTCAGAATCAGCCATGCTCAGGCGTTCTTTGACCGCGCGCTCAACACGCACCAGGCCAACCCGGAACTGGTTCTCGGCCATTTCGCCAACAGAACGGATACGTCGGTTACCCAGGTGATCGATATCATCCACAGTGCCGAAACCGTTACGGATCGCGACCAGTGTTTTTAACACATCAACGATATCGTCAACGCTGAGCACTGCCTCACCTGTGGCCTCTTCGCGACCCAGACGACGGTTGAACTTCATACGCCCAACAGCTGACAGGTCGTAACGCTCCTGCGAGAAAAACAGGTTGGAGAACAGATTCTCTGCAGAGTCCTTGGTGGGCGGCTCGCCCGGACGCATCATGCGGTAGATTTCCACCAGCGCATCAAGGCGCGACGTCGTGCTGTCGATACGCAGGGTTTCCGACACAAACGGACCGCAGTCCAGCTCGTTGGTATAAATCGTTTCGAACTTCTTGATGCCAGCAGCGAGCATCGCGGCCAGCACATCAGCGCTGACCAGCGAGTTGCATTCGAACAGGACTTCGCCGGTATCAGGGTTAACAACGTCGTGGGCCAGCGACTGGCCGGCCAGGAACTCGGCACTGACTTTCAACTCGGCCAGCTTTGATTTTTCCATCTGACGAATATGTCGCGCTGTAATACGTCGACCACTTTCGACAATGACTTCGCCTTTTTTATCAACAACGTCAAAGTTCAGAACTTCACCGCGCAGGCGTGAGGGCACCAGCTCAAGCATGAGCTCTTCAGTGCTTTTGCCCAATCGATAGCTGTTGTTCTCGTAGAACATGGCCAGAATCTGCTCGGCGGTGTAGTCGAGCGCCCGCAGCAATACTGTCGCTGGCAGCTTACGACGACGGTCAATACGCACAAAGACCAGATCTTTGGGATCAAACTCGAAGTCCAGCCATGAACCACGGTAAGGAATAATACGCGCAGAATAAAGCAACTTGCCGGAGCTGTGGGTTTTGCCCCGGTCATGGTCAAAAAAGACGCCAGGTGAACGGTGCAACTGAGACACAACCACCCGCTCGGTACCGTTGATGACGAAGGTACCGCTATCGGTCATGAGCGGAATTTCGCCCATGTAAACTTCTTGCTCTTTGATGTCCTTGATCGCCTGGGTTGTGGATTCTTTATCGTAAAGAATCAACCGCACGCGTACACGCAGAGAGGCAGAATAAGTGGTTCCACGCAATTGACATTCTTTAACGTCAAATACCGGCTTCCCAAGCTCGTAGCTGACATACTCGAGAATCGCCTTACCCGAGTAGCTGACGATGGGAAACACCGATTTAAATGCCGCGTGCAAGCCCTGTTCCTGGCGATCCGCCGGGGATACTTCTGCTTGGGCAAACTGCCTGTAAGAGTCAATCTGCGTTGACAACAGATATGGTATATCCATGGCAACTGGCAATTTACCAAAGTCTTTACGGATACGTTTCTTCTCTGTATACGAATAGGCCATTAGTGTTTTCCTAGCAAGTATGTTCTCTATGTCAGCCGACGACGAACCTGCGCAGCGCTCGTGAGCTGACTTTCTGTGTCCGTGCGCGGTCAATTTGTCGCCGCACAGATACACCCCACTATCTCATTCTTAAATCGTTCTCTTTTTGATTGACAGCCGAAAAGAGAAAAATGCTGTTGGCCAAACACCAAAACATTAAACACCGACAGAGAGCTTCGCTCCCTGCCGGTACTTAATTCATACTGCTCTCAAGCGAATTACTTCAGCTCTACAGTAGCGCCGGCTTCTTCCAGCTGCTTCTTGGCATCTTCCGCTTCAGCTTTGCTTGCTGCTTCTTTCACTGTTGATGGCGCGCCGTCAACCAGGTCTTTTGCTTCTTTCAGACCCAGACCAGTGATTGTACGAACAACCTTGATCACGTTAACTTTCTTCTCGCCTGCACCAGTCAGAACGATGTCGAACTCGGTCTTCTCTTCAGCGGCTTCAGCAGGGCCTGCAGCAGCAGGACCAGCAGCAGCAACAGCTGCAGCAGCAGAAACACCGAACTTCTCTTCCATAGCGGAAACCAGTTCAACCACATCCATTACTGACATTTCAGCAATTGCATTCAGAATATCGTCTTTAGACAGAGCCATGACTCACATCTCCTAATAATAAATTTATTTAACTGTATCGTTTCGGTTTTATGCTGCTTGCTTCTGGTCACGAACTGCGGCAACCGCACGCGTAACCTTGGTGGGCACTTCGTTGAAAGTACGTGCAAGTTTGGTAACCGGCGCCAGCATGACACTCATCAACAGAGAAACTGCCTGATCATAAGTAGGCAGACTTGCCAATGCGTCGAGCTGGTCGGCACCCAGTAACTTGCCACCAATTGACAGCGCTTTAACCTCAAACTTGTCATTGCCTTTGGCGAAATCCTTCAGCACGCGTGCAGCGGCGCCCGGATCTTCCATGGAAAATGCAAGAATGGTCGGACCTGTCAGCACCGGATTAAGGCACTCGTAGTCGGTGCTCGCAACCGCGCGCTTCAACAGGGTATTACGCACAACGCGCAGATACACACCGTTTTCGCGTGCGACTTTGCGCAACGACGTCAGGTCAGATACAGACACACCGCGATAATCGGCGAGTACTGCAGACAAAGCACTGGTAGCAGCTTCATTGACTTCCGAGACGATTTGCTTTTTGTCTTCAAGCCTAATAGCCACTAGCTTTACTCCTGATACGGGCCTCCCGAAGGCTGCCCTTGTTGTTTTGCCCTGGCTTGCGTCTGACCCGATACTCTGAGTCATGGTCAAACCAGGATTAACTGGTGAAATGTCCGGAAGTTTCCGAACGGGTTACACCATCTGCGTAGGAAATTAAGTCGCTGCCTCGGCAAACTGCCCCCGGAACAACAACACCTACGGTCTTTGATAGCCCTGCCTGCTGCACGAGCAGACAAAACCCCAAAGTCTTGAACACGGGCCCAGCGATGGGCCCGTGTCACAATTCGAAAGAATCAGGCTTTCAGAGAGGCGTGATCTACCAGTACGCCGGGGCCCATTGTCGAAGACAGGACCACTTTCTGAATGTAGATGCCTTTTGATGACGCTGGCTTGGCCTTTTTCAGGTCAGCAATCAGGGCTTCAAGGTTGCCTTCGATGGCATCAGCATTAAAACCGATTTTACCGATAGCGCCATGAATGATGCCTTTCTTGTCAGTACGGTAACGTACCTGACCAGCTTTGGCGTTCTTGACTGCAGTAGCTACGTCGGCAGTCACCGTCCCCACTTTTGGGTTTGGCATCAGACCGCGAGGACCCAGAACCTGGCCCAGCTTACCAACAACGCGCATGGCATCCGGCGTTGCAATAACGACGTCAAAGTCCATGTTGCCGGCAGCAATGCTTTCGGCCAGATCATCAAAGCCCACGATGTCGGCGCCAGCGTCTTTTGCCTTGGTCGCGTTATCGCCCTGGGCAAATACAGCGACACGAACATCTTTACCGGTACCATTGGGCAACAATGTAGAACCACGCACCACCTGATCCGATTTGCGCGGATCCACACCCAGGTTGATGGCCACATCAATGGACTCTTTGAACTTGGGAGAAGCAAATTCATTCAGCAGAGCTACCGCATCAACGATGCCGTAACTACGAGTGCTGTCAATCTTTGCAGCAATTGACTGCTGTTTCTTGGTCAGTTTAGCCATGATTTATTCCACTCCTTCCACATCAATACCAGAACTTCTGGCTGTGCCCGCCAGTGTGCGAACCGCTGCATCCATATCGGCGGCAGTCAGATCCGGCATCTTCTGAGTGGCAATTTCTTCCAGTTGCGCACGGGTAATCTTAGCGACTTTCTCGGTATTGGGACGTGAACTGCCCTTGGCAATACCCAGTATTTTACGCAACAGAACTGACGCGGGAGGCGTTTTGGTGATAAACGTGAAGCTGCGATCGGCATAAACCGTGATCACAACCGGAATCGGCAGACCTGGCTCCACACCTTGAGTCTGTGCGTTAAACGCTTTACAGAACTCCATGATGTTAACACCGTGTTGACCGAGAGCCGGACCAACGGGCGGACTTGGGTTGGCTTTACCTGCAGCCACCTGAAGCTTGATATAAGCATTGACTTTCTTTGCCATGTTAACTCTCCTGATGGGTATTAACGCTGATCCGGATTGATAACAACCCCATGCAGCTCCCCGGTTACGCTGCTTACCCTGGCAGGCAAACAGACACTTTTTTGCAAACTCTCTTTATCAGACACTGATCAGATCCACTGGATCTGCAATCAGCTTTTTTCTACCTGGCTGAACTCAAGCTCGACCGGCGTTGAACGCCCGAAGATAAGCACCGCCACGCGCAGACGATTCTTTTCGTAGTTCACTTCTTCCACGGTACCGGTGAAGTCGTTGAACGGACCGTCCGTCACACGCACCATTTCACCCGGTTCGTAAATAACCTTGTGCCGCGGCTTGTCCACACCCTCTTCAAGACGCTGAAGAATGCGATTGGCTTCGCGGGCCGAAATAGGCGCAGGCTTGTCAGCCTTGCCACCAATAAAACCAAGCACTCGCGGCGTATCTTTAACCATGTGCCAGGTATCGTCATTGAGCTCCATTTCCACCAGCACATAACCGGGGAAAAATTTCCGCTCGCTTTTGCGTTTCTGTCCGGCACGCATTTCCAGAACTTCTTCAGTCGGCACCAACACCTCGCCGAACATGTGTTCCATGCCAGACCGGGCGATGCGGTCTTTAAGCGCCAGCATTACTCTTTTTTCATAACCTGAGTAAGCGTGAACCACATACCAATGCATTGCCATCTGAAATCCTCTGACTAGCCAATTATCCTGGAGATGATTGCGCCCAGCGCTGTATCGAGCAACCAGAGCACCAGGGCAACTATCAATACCACCACCAGCACAATAATTGTCGTCTGGGTTGTTTCCTGACGCGTTGGCCAGACCACTTTACGTATTTCTGTTCTGGCTTCTATGCACAGATTCAGAAAAGCAGCGCCTTTAACCGTCTGCACCGCAATCCAGCCCGCCAGTCCGGCCAGGATCAACAGACCCACAACACGAAGCAAAATGGACTCTGCTGCAAAGTAGGCGTTTGCGTACACACCTCCGGCAACAATGACTGCAACAGCTATCCACTTCAGCAAATCTTGCTTAGGGGCCTGTGTAGTAGATTTATCCGACATAATATATTGTCTCAGCGCTGCCATTTAATGGCAGGCCAGGAGGGAATCGAACCCCCAACCTGCGGTTTTGGAGACCGCCGCTCTGCCAATTGAGCTACTGGCCTATACTTTTTCAAGATGCACAAGCCGAAACCCCTGTTACGGATGTTTCGGCTTGTGCTATTCCTGCTAACTTACTTTTGCAACTACCTGTACTGACATCAAAGATAACTTAAACAATTACTCAAGAATCTTTGATACAACGCCAGCACCCACGGTACGGCCGCCTTCACGAATCGCAAAACGCAGACCTTCGTCCATCGCGATCGGTGCAATCAGCGTCACCAGGAACTTCAGGTTGTCACCAGGCATGACCATCTCAACGCCTTCTGGCAGCTCTACCGCGCCAGTCACGTCAGTGGTACGGAAGTAGAACTGTGGACGGTAACCTTTGAAGAACGGTGTATGACGACCGCCTTCTTCCTTGCTCAGTACGTACACTTCGCCTTCAAACTTGGTATGCGGCGTGATTGAACCCGGCTTGGCCAGTACCTGACCACGCTCCACGTCCTCACGCTTGGTGCCACGCAGCAGCACGCCCACGTTCTCACCAGCACGACCTTCGTCCAGCAGCTTGCGGAACATCTCAACACCGGTACAAACTGTCTTCACGGTGTCTTTCAGACCGATGATTTCCATCTCGTCGCCAACTTTCACAATACCGCGCTCTACACGACCGGTCACAACCGTACCACGACCTGAGATCGAGAATACGTCCTCGATTGGCAGCAGGAACGGCTTCTCAATGTCACGCACCGGATCAGGAATGTACTCGTCCAGTGTCTCTACCAGCTTCTGTACCGCAGGCATGCCGATATCAGACGCATCACCTTCCAGCGCCTTCAGCGCAGAACCGATGATGATTGGCGTGTCGTCGCCCGGGAAGTCATACAGATCCAGCAACTCGCGCACTTCCATCTCTACCAGCTCGAGCAGCTCGGCATCGTCAACCATGTCCGCTTTGTTCATGAACACAACGATGTAAGGTACACCCACCTGACGTGACAGCAGGATGTGCTCACGCGTCTGCGGCATGGGGCCGTCAGCGGCTGATACCACCAGGATTGCGCCGTCCATCTGCGCAGCACCGGTAATCATGTTCTTCACATAGTCAGCGTGACCAGGGCAGTCAACGTGCGCGTAGTGACGCTTCGGCGAATCGTATTCAACGTGCGCTGTGGAGATCGTGATACCACGCTCACGCTCTTCCGGTGCGTTATCGATCTGATCGAATGCACGCGCTTCACCTGAACCCCAGATCTCTGCACAGACACGTGTCAGAGCCGCTGTCAGCGTTGTCTTACCATGGTCAACGTGACCAATTGTGCCAACGTTGACGTGTGTTTTATTACGTTCAAATTTACCCTTCGCCA
>NZ_MASR01000004.1 GCF_001758195.1 Pseudohongiella acticola | reverse complement strand
TGTTCTTTAACAATCGATGAATGAAGACAATTTATAGACGATACAGTTGATACTGTTTATTGCAGAGACGATCTGTGATGAGCGTTTTAGTATTGATTGTATGGTTGATAAAGTGTTTATTGCTGAATTAAATTTATACAAGCGCAAACTATTCTGTACGATCGAAGGCGAGTTTGTCTGTGTGGCTGAAGATGTAAGAGTCTGAGGTTATATGGTCAAGCAATTAAGCGTACGTGGTGGATGCCTTGGCAGCCAGAGGCGATGAAGGACGTGGTAGGCAGCGAAATGCTTCGGGGAGCCGTCAAACAGGCTTTGATCCGGAGATGTCCGAATGGGGAAACCCGGCCCACTTGTGGGTCATCCATAACTGAATACATAGGTTATGGAGGCGAACGCGGGGAACTGAAACATCTCAGTACCTGCAGGAAAAGAAATCAATTGAGATTCCCTAAGTAGCGGTGAGCGAACGGGGATTAGCCCTTAAGTTAGATCAGTGTTAGTGGAACGGTCTGGAAAGTCCGGCGACAGTGGGTGATAGCCCCGTACACGAAAATGCTGTTTTAATGAAAACGAGTAGGTCGAAACACGTGTAATTTTGACTGAATATGGGGGGACCATCCTCCAAGGCTAAATACTCCTGGCTGACCGATAGTGAACTAGTACCGTGAGGGAAAGGCGAAAAGAACCCCGGTGAGGGGAGTGAAATAGACCCTGAAACCGCGTACGTACAAGCAGTAGGAGCAGACTTGTTCTGTGACTGCGTACCTTTTGTATAATGGGTCAGCGAGTTAATGTCAGTAGCAAGGTTAACCGTATAGGGGAGCCGTAGGGAAACCGAGTCTTAACTGGGCGAAATAGTTGCTGGCATTAGACCCGAAACCGGGCGATCTACCCATGGCCAGGTTGAAGGTGCCGTAACAGGCACTGGAGGACCGAACCGTAATCTGTTGAAAAAGATTCGGATGAGCTGTGGGTCGGAGTGAAAGGCTAATCAAGCCCGGAGATAGCTGGTTCTCCTCGAAATCTATTTAGGTAGAGCCTCGTGGAATTGACTGCTGGGGGTAGAGCACTGTGTCGGCTAGGGGGTCATCCCGACTTACCAACCCGATGCAAACTCCGAATACCAGTAAGTTTTATCACGGGAGACAGACGGCGGGTGCTAACGTCAGTCGTCAAGAGGGAAACAACCCAGACCGCCAGCTAAGGTCCCAAATATCAGTTAAGTGGGAAACGATGTGGGAAGGCTTAGACAGCTAGGAGGTTGGCTTAGAAGCAGCCATCCTTTAAAGAAAGCGTAATAGCTCACTAGTCGAGTCGGCCTGCGCGGAAGATATAACGGGGCTCAAACTGATAACCGAAGCTGCGGATGTGTGCTTAGGCACATATGGTAGAGGAGCGTTGTGTAGGCCGTTGAAGGTGAATCGAGAGGTTTGCTGGAGGTATCACAAGTGCGAATGCTGACATGAGTAACGATAAGAGGGGTGAAAAACCCCTCCGCCGGAAGATCAAGGTTTCCTGTCCAACGTTAATCGGGACAGGGTGAGTCGGCCCCTAAGGCGAGACCGAAAGGTGTAGTCGATGGGAAATCGGTTAAAATTCCGATACCGGCTGTTATTGCGATGGAGTGACGGAGAAGGCTAGGCCAGCGCGGCGTTGGTAGTCCGCGTTTAAGGTTGTAGGCTGGTGACTTAGGTAAATCCGGGTTGCTAAGGCCGAGAACTGATGACGATCTTACTTTTTAGTGAGAGAAGTGGTTGATGCCATGCTTCCAGGAAAACCTTCTAAGCTTCAGATAACAGACGACCGTACTGTAAACCGACACAGGTGATCAGGTAGAGAATACCAAGGCGCTTGAGAGAACTTGGGTGAAGGAACTAGGCAAAATGGTACCGTAACTTCGGGAGAAGGTACGCTCTTTTTGGTGAAGCATTTACTGCGTAAGCTGAGGAGAGTCGAAGTGACCAGGCCGCTGCAACTGTTTATTAAAAACACAGCACTCTGCAAACTCGTAAGAGGAAGTATAGGGTGTGACGCCTGCCCGGTGCCGGAAGGTTAATTGATGGGGTTAGCTTAGGCGAAGCTCTTGATCGAAGCCCCGGTAAACGGCGGCCGTAACTATAACGGTCCTAAGGTAGCGAAATTCCTTGTCGGGTAAGTTCCGACCTGCACGAATGGCGTAATGATGGCGGCGCTGTCTCCACCCAAGACTCAGTGAAATTGAAATCGCTGTTAAGATGCAGTGTACCCGCGGCTAGACGGAAAGACCCCGTGAACCTTTACTATAGCTTCACACTGGACTTTGACACTATCTGTGTAGGATAGGTGGGAGACTTTGAAGCGGCAGCGCTAGCTGTCGTGGAGTCATCCTTGAAATACCACCCTGGTATTGTTGAGGTTCTAACTCAGTCCCTGAAACGGGGACGAGGACCGTGTGTGGTGGGTAGTTTGACTGGGGCGGTCTCCTCCCAAAGAGTAACGGAGGAGCACGAAGGTACCCTAAGAGCGGTCGGAAATCGCTCATTTAGTGTAATGGCATAAGGGTGCTTGACTGCGAGAGCGACGGCTCGAGCAGGTACGAAAGTAGGTCATAGTGATCCGGTGGTTCTGAATGGAAGGGCCATCGCTCAACGGATAAAAGGTACTCCGGGGATAACAGGCTGATACCGCCCAAGAGTTCACATCGACGGCGGTGTTTGGCACCTCGATGTCGGCTCATCACATCCTGGGGCTGAAGCCGGTCCCAAGGGTATGGCTGTTCGCCATTTAAAGTGGTACGCGAGCTGGGTTTAGAACGTCGTGAGACAGTTCGGTCCCTATCTGCCGTGGGCGTTGGAGATTTGAGAGGAGCTGCTCCTAGTACGAGAGGACCGGAGTGGACGAACCTCTGGTGTTCGGGTTGTCACGCCAGTGGCATTGCCCGGTAGCTACGTTCGGACAGGATAACCGCTGAAAGCATCTAAGCGGGAAGCCCCCCTCAAGACGAGATCTCCCTGGGGATTTAATCCCCCTAAAGTGCCGTTGAAGACCACGACGTTGATAGGCTGGGTGTGTAAGTGCAGTGATGCATTGAGCTAACCAGTACTAATTGCACGTGAGGCTTGACCATATAATCGCAGGTTTTTGCATCCATCAAGATGTAAGCAACCGGTTATATGAGACAAACAGCTTTGATTGATACAGATAGAGCTTGTATAAAGCGCTGTGCTAGTGAGTCTAAAGACGCTAGAGAGCCGATTCAGCAAAAACAGAACACAATCTTCATTCATCAGATTGTCAAAGGGTAAACGATGGCATGCTGACAACAGCGCATGTGCATCAACGGTTTGCCTGACGACCATAGCGAGTATGAACCACCTGATCCCATCCCGAACTCAGAAGTGAAAGTACTCAGCGCCGATGGTAGTGTGGGGTCTCCCCATGTGAGAGTAGGACATCGTCAGGCATTAATAAGCGAAAAAGGGCCACCCCATGCGGGGTGGCCCTTTTTTTTTGTTCGCCGATTGACGATGTCCTACGGGAGAGTAGGCAGCTAATCTGCTCCTGCTTTAGCTGCACTTCCGCCATCCCTGGCGGTCGGGTGAGCCGCGGTGCCCCTAGGGCAAAGCAAGCATCGCTTGCTTAGCGTAGCGAACGACCCGCATCTGTGATGCGGGGCTGGGCCATCGTCAGGCATTTAAATGGGAAAATCCCCGGTCTCGAAAGAGGCCGGGGATTTTTTTTGCCTGACGTTTCGAGTTGAAACCAGGCTGGGAGCTCAGATCAGGCTCGCCTGCACATCACCAACGCCGGCTCTGGCACGAATGGACTGCGACCCGTTACCAAAAGCGGAGGACTCACTGCTGACGATAGCCCTTTTACTTTCGGTGTCAGTGCCTCCACTGATACTGGTATCACCAACGCCTGCAGAAAGGTCTACTGAGCCAATCTCGGATTTGTGTGCTTCCAGTTCAATAGTGCCAACACCGAGGTCCGCAACAATACCAAACTGTGCCAGGGTCACTTTGACCGTGCCCACGCCCAGTTCCACATCTAACTGGTCAATCTTTGGCACCCGAATGACCCAGTCGGTCTTGACCTTTTTTTCGCTAAAGCTAAGGTCAAGTGACTCGCCTCGTTGCCTGGATCGCAGATCCATGTCATCGATGTCAGGCGAGCGGCGAATCCAGCTCATGCCGTCTTCTTCGGTGATGGTCAGTTCCACTTCAAATTTGCCTGAGCTTGATGGTTCTACCTGAATGGTGCCTACCCGGGCGTTGATCCGGAGCGTATCAATATTGCCGGCATCAAATTCATGGTAGCGTTTAGCTTCGGTGTCAGCACAGGCCACGCTGATAGAGAATGCCAGCAGCAGGAAGATGGAGGCAGCTTTTTTGGTAATCATTGTTCTGGTCCCTATATAAGTCGTGTCGATGATTTTTATTACTCATAAAATCTGTTAATGCTCATAGGATTTAAAGCAAACAATGTGCCAACTAAATAATATAATGAAACCAATAGGTTGGCGTAACTGCTGACTGGCTTGATGGCGGGTCCTGCAAGAAAGTTGTCGTTTTCGATACTATCTGGCGTTTCGTTGCTTGGGATTGTGCTTTTGACTTTTGCTGAGGACAGGAGCATCGGTTCTTTAGAAGTCTGTCTGTTCACACGAGAGTGCTGGACCCTATAGGTGCATGAATGGGAGGCGGTGTAGCTGTTAATCAGGGCAACATTTTGGACATAAAAAAAGGGCTACTCAAAGTAGCCCTTTTATATGTTGCTAGTGCCGAAAGCTGTTACTGACGGACATAACGTTTGATGCCGCCAACGGGGCCGACTTCGGCGCCGTAGATAACACCGTTGCTGTCGACGGTCACGCCTTCAGCAGTACAGGTGCCACGACAATCGGGCTGTGGGTCCGGAATGAAGTAGTGAACTTCGCCGGTTGCTGCACTGCCGACACGAATGCCGCGAAGCCAGTCACCATGGGCCGGGTTGACAGAGCCGGACTCTGAGTCGGCAGCGTACAGGACGTCATTTTCGTCAATAAACAGGCCGCTGTTGCGACTGAACTGATACCAGGTATCCAAAAGCTCGCCGTCCTGAGAGTAAATCTGGATACGGTCGTTGCTTCGGTCGGAAATAAACAGACGACCCTGAGAATCCAGCGCCAGAGCGTGGGGCTGCATAAATTCATCCGGACCGGAGCCGTATGAACCCCAGGTCATGACCAGGTCACCGCTTGGGCTGAATTTCAGAACGCGCGCCGTAGAGCCTTCCGCGTTGGAGTGACCTTCGGCAACAAAGATGTGGCCATCCGGCGCGACCAACACATCGTTGGGCTGGAACAGGTATCCCGGATCGTTGGCGCCGCCGGGCATGCCCAGTGTCATCAGATGATGGCCATCGGGGCTGAACTTATGTACCTGGTGACCATATACCTCGGACTCATCGACGCCATCGCCACGGTTGTCACGCGCATCAGTTACCCAGACATTGCCGCCCTCGTCTACCTCAATACCATGAGGCCAGGTGATCATGCCGGCGCCAAAACTGGTCAGCATGTTGCCGTCGGCATCGAACTTCATGATCGGATCAAGATCGCTGTTGGTTACACAGGCGCCGACGTTGGCGCTGCAGCGCTCTGCGACCCAGACGCTGGAACCATCGATGTCGATGTGCACAGCACTGGTTGAGCCCCAGCTGCGGCCGGCTGGCATCTTCATGTGACCTTCAATGGTGGTGTAGGGGTTGGGCAGATCATTGACCGGTGCCATATCCGGATTGCTGTAGTCAGCCGTCTGTGCGCAGGCTGCCATTGCCATAACACCAAATGCTGTGGTCAGCGTCAGTGTTGCTGACTTTATCGATTTCCGATAAAAAGGTTTGATTTTACTCGTATTATTATTGGACATGGGTGGCAAGCACTCCTTTGGGTAACTGATCGGACGATTAGCATAAACCACCTCCGGTACTAACTCAAACCTAAAGGATAGAGCGGGTGTCCGATCCTGAAGCCGCTTTTCAAGACGTTGAGTTAAAGTGTGCTGGCCTATTGGCTGTTGGCCCAGATCAGCGCAGGGTCGAGTGGCTGGTGATAAAGCAGGTTGGCTTCAAAATTCATCCGGTCGATACCATAAACCTCAAACAGGGCTTCATGGCTGACCCCGCTTTGCTCCGTGTCGAAGTCCGCTTTGCTGTCCAGAGCGCTCAGTTTGTGTATGTCCGACACCACATCGGCTGCATGCATCAGCCCTGCATCCCGCGTGCCGGTGACCAGCACGAACTGATTCTGGTTGGCGCCTGGCCAGGTCGCCAGCAGCGCCAGATCGCGAAACGGCTGGCCTTGCTGGGGCAGCCCGGCAGTGCTGGTGTAAAGTGTCTGACCCTGCTTGTCAAAGATCTCGTCGAATGTGCGTCCCGGGAGTAACCCGGAGGTTTGAAAATACAGATTGTTGAGCTTATCCAGCGCACTGATGTAACCAATGTAGATGATATGATTGTTGCGCAGATCGGCGGTCTGCAGGCGTGACATCATGGTTACGCGTACCGGTTTGCCGGTCGCTCGCAGAATGGGTGCAACCTGTAGCATGGCATCAGCACTGCCCTCGGGCATGTAGGTCATGTCCAGGTCGCGGAAATAGTCCTGCAGAGAGCTGTCCTGCATAAAAAGGCTGGTCAGGTCTTCGCTGGAATTGATAAAGAAGTCTCGCACCATACGGCTGATCCGGCCTTCTTCGTCCAGTTCGCCAAATATATAGTAGTCCCCCATCACCAACAGGATGGGGAGCTCGTCGTCCGTCAATTGTTGCCACATCGGATGCGAAAGCGTGGCCTGAAGGGAGTCGACCGGTTCCGGCCCGGATGAAGCAGACCACTGCCATGCATTAGCTGCGCCCAGAACCGCTATCAGTGCCAGCAGGGCCAGCGTGAGTCGAGCCGGGCGGCGGCGCTCCGGGCTGTCTTCCCGGGAAGCGGCAGGCGTGTCGGGCCGACATGCTTCCAGAGTGATGATGTACTGCCCTTTGGGAATGACTATACGATAATCTGCATTGGGCTCATGGCGGACGTAGTACGCTTCCAGGCGTTTACGTAGCTGATGTATGTAAACCCTGACTACAGAGTCGCGTGACACATCAAAGTTGCTGTCCCGGCCCAGGACATCAACAGCTATCTCAAATTCCTTGGGTTGCCGGCTATCTGCGGCGCAGTCTGTCAGGTAATCAAGGAGTTTGACATAGACCGGCGAACGCCCGAGTGCACCGCTATCGATGATGCGTTGCTTCAGTGTTTGCAGATTGGGTGCGCCTGTGTCGGACATGGGGTTCTCGCGGCTTGGTGTGACTTCAACGATAGTATGGCGCAATTAGAACGCTGTTGGGTTGTCGTGTCCAATGCTCTGCCGTGTACAGCGTACCATTGAGCTAAAATACGCGATGAAACGAAAGCCGATGCAACATCTTTTGTGCTACGCTTTCGCTCGGTCTGAATTGCTTGCCGGGGTAGATTTGAACGAGCGTCTGGGCTATTCTGCGCCGCATTCAGTCGCCCGGCACGATTTGTTGATCAGGCGCAATAAAAGTGAAAAGCGATAATGACAGATGCATCATTGTCAGTGGCAAACAAGTGAAAGGTAATCACAGTCGCTGGACTGACGCATTATAAGTAGAAGTACAAATATTTGTGCACCTGGGTGCCAATGAGTAGGGCTGGGGAGGACAACAGCGTGATCAACGAATTGTTAATGCAATTTGCCGAGTGGCTTTACGCGACTGGCGGCAGTCGGTCGATAGAAGAATCCTACTATTTATACAACTGGATCGAGGCAACGCATGTCATTACCATCATGCTGTGTCTGGGCATGCTGGTTTTTATCGATTTGCGTATGTTGGGGCTGGCCATGCCGGGCGTCTCTGCGGTCAAGATTTCTGAACGCTTGAATATCCCCATGATGATAGGTTTTGTCATCATGTTCATCACCGGCCTGTTGCTGTTTTACGCCAAGCCCACATACACCATTCAGAGTATCTGGTTTAGAGTCAAAATGGTGATGTTGCTGGCCGCTTTTGTTAACGCCGTGATATTCCACAAACGCCTGAAAGCCTCTGCGTCCAGCTGGGAATATGAGCCCAAGGCGCCCCGGAATCTGCAAATATGTGCGGCCCTGTCTCTCGGGTTGTGGGCGGGTGTGGTTATGACCGGTCGTTTGATTGCCTATGACTGGTTTCATTGTTATCGCGAACTACCAGCCTGGTTGGGCGCGGCCGCAGGCTGTGTAGCGGACTGACAGCTTACACATTATTTGATGCATGACAGATGTCGGCTAAGGGCCGGTTGAGAAGACAAACAGGAGTTCCCCATGGAGCTATTACCTTTTTTTGAGTGGGCCGAAACATCATTTCTGGGATACATCGGCAAAACCTACGGTGGCGTCTATGCGACGTTTGGTCAGTCCATCCATCTGATGTCATTGGCGGTACTGGGCGGTTCCGTGCTGGTTACCGATCTTCGGTTGCTGGGTGTGATCATGAGGGATGTACCTTCAGAGGTGGTTGCAGATCAGGCACATAAATGGTTCCGTATCGCCCTGGGCTTTATACTGGCAACCGGCATCTTTATGGCGGCGGCTGTGGCCCAACGTATGTATTACAATGACTTTTTCTGGGCCAAGATGTCAGCGCTGCTGGTCGGCATTATTTTCGTTTTTGCTATCAAGCGGCCGCTTTTAAAAGGCAATCATGCTGATATCCAGCCCTGGCTGCTAAAGCTGGTAGCCGTTGCCTCCATTCTGATCTGGTTCAGTGTGGCAGCAACCGGGCGCTGGATCGGTTTCTCCTGAGGAAAAACTGATCTGGCCAGGACAGTGTCAATGACACGTATCCGACAAATATCTTATATGGGAATTGCCTCATGAGTGACAAAAAAAGCTTAACCCTGCTTCAGAAAATTGCAGCGGCCAGTTCGTTCGGCATCATTGTGGCAGGCATCGTTTACTGGTCCATTCAGGTGCAGAGTGTGATGGAGTTGCTGGAGATGGCTTACGGCTGAGCACCGCCGTAAGCCCTGTTTCTGTAGCGGGGCGGTAGCGGCTCAGAATATCCCCAATTCCATCAGAAAGTAGTCATCCAGAAACAGTTCATTCACCAGCCTGTCCAGTCCTTGTGTGATAGTCGCTGACAAATCCTGACCGTCAGCGGCGACTCGGCTGAACACCACACTCTGCCATGCATTGCGGCCCTGATTATTCAGACTCAATTCGCAGCGAATCAACACCTCAGTGCCATCGGCGGACTCCACGATTTCCATTTCCAGGAGCTTGCCACTAAGTGTCAGCGGTGTATCTGCGTCGCCAAGCTGGGCATCTGCAGATACAAACGCTTCATGGAATGCTTGCTGGATGATCTCAGTGGGAGGCTGGCTCAGCGTCACGTCTCCCTGCTGCGCGCGTTTGATATCGTGCTTGTTTTCGATGGCGCGCTGGTCGGTGAAGCTGTTAATGCCAAGCGGCCCGCCCATCATGCTGCTCAGGCTGACGCCGGTGTCACCCGTGTAGGTGTAGTCGAGTTCAATTTTCTCTCCGGCCATCAGTGGCGAAGTAGCTAATAACAGGCCGCTCAGGGCCAGGCTAATCATGTGACGCGATTTCACAACGTGTCTCCCGTTCTCGTGTGTTACTTCATCGGTTTCTGTCTGTGCATTAAAACTGTCTGTGTATTAACACCAGCTGAACGTTAAAACTAAAAGGGCCGCTGCACCCGAAAGTGCGGCAGCCCTCTAGTCAGTCGCTTGTGTAAGTCAATGACTTACAGGCGATCAGCTGGCCATGGCACACCTGTGTGGCCACCGCGTGTGGTTTCCTTCATACCCTGGTAAACAAACTTCTGAACGCGCTTGCCTTCATAAGTTTCAGTGGTATAGATGTTGTTGTGTGAGTCAGAGGCAATGCTATGCGGTGCATAGAACTGGCCAGGCTGACGACCACCGCCACCGAAGCTGGTCAATACTTCCATGGATTCACGGTCAATCACGTAAATCTTGAAGTTCTGACCGTCCGCCAGGTAAATAAATTTCTGGTCCTCGTCATTGGAGAACGAAATGTCCCAGGTTGAACCCTGTGCCAGCGTGTCCGGCGCAATCAGCGCTTCGCGAACGAAAGTGCCATCAGGACGGAAAACCTGGATTCGGTCTGAACCTCGGTCACAGACGTAGAGCAGGCCATCATCAGATGGTACGGCACAGTGAACCGGGCCACGGAACTGCTGCGGCAGGGGCTCACCTGGTGTGTAGTCAACGCGACCATCTTCCGGTCGGTTGCCGTAGGCACCCCAGTAGCGCTTGAATGTACCAGTGCTCGCGTCAAGCACGGCAACACGCTTGTTGCGATAACCGTCAGCGATGTAGGCTTCATTGGTGTTGCCGTCAATCTCGATGTCGGCTACCTGCCCGAAATGGGTTCTGCTGTTGCTGTCGACTTCCTGGCCGGGCATACCGTACTGGGCTACAAACTGCCCGTCACCGGTAAATACCAGAACATGTGAGTCGCCGCCGCCGTTGCCGCCGATCCAGACGTTGCCGTTAGGTGCTACAGCCAGGCCGTGGTTGGATGCTGGCCAGGTGAAGTTGTCACCGGGGCCGCCCCAGGCATTAACAAGATTGCCTTCGGGGTCAAATTCGAGAATTGGCGGGGCAGGGGTACAGCAGTCGCTGACGCCCATTTTCAGGCCAATTTCTGTGGCACCGCCGAACATCGCGTCCTGATCACGGTGCACAATGAATACGTGGTCCCGTTCATCAATGTCGATGCCGATTGTGCGGCCGATAATCCATTGATTGGGAAGAGGTTTTGGCCAGTACGGATCAACCTCAAAGCTCGGTGCACTTACCATCGAGCCGGCCTGCGCCGCAACAGGTTTCTGCAACATGGACTGTCCTGCGCCCATTGCTGCCACGGCCAGCGCAAGACTTGCGCCTACTGCTATCTTCGTTTTTTTTGTCATTATACTCCCTCCAGGGTCATTTCATGCCGAGCATATTGATCTGTCGAACCGGAAGTATACTCAGTTCTATATGCTCAGTATACTCACCCGTCTTACAAATTGAACAACCAGGCTGCGTGTGGTCGCCTACTGACGTCTGAGTCTGTCCTCCATCGAGGTATTTAGAGGAAGTTATGTCGAATAATAAGAAACATGTTGCAAACACTTTTTTTGTTTTTAGGGTCTGCCTGACGCTGTTGTTCGGTGTATTTGCTATCGCTTCAGCACCTGCCCTGGCCGACGAAATTCCGTCACGGGTGGCCGTTCAGGGTTTTGTCAAAGCGGAGCCGGGCCGACTAAATCTGCTGATGCGGATCCCCATGGACTCGGTGGGAGAGGCAGGGCTGCCGCTGCGCGGTTCAGTGGGTTACCTGATCTTCTCCGAGGCCCAGGCAGAGCTTGAAGACGTTGCCGCAGATCGGATACTGCAGTCGATTCAGATGTTTGAGGATGATCAATTACTGGATAGTCCGCGCATCGACGCGGTCCGGGTATCGTTGCCTTCCAGCCGTACCTTTGTCGATTATGAGACCGCATTGGCCAATGTGCGCAGTGCGCCGCTGGCCGATGATGTTGACCTGTACTATCGGCAAGGTTTTCTGGATGTGCTGGCGTCGTACCCGATTACTTCTGCGGAATCGCGTTTTTCCATTGATGCACGTCTGGGTGGGCTGGGCCTGGAAACAACAACGGTGCTGCGTTATGTGGTCGAGGATGGCAGCGAAAGAACCTTCAGTTACATCGGCAATCCGGGGCGGGTCTATCTGGATCCGCGCTGGTACCAGGCGGTTTTCAACTTCATTGTGCTTGGTTTTGATCATATCCTGGAAGGCACAGACCACCTTTTATTCCTGTTTTGTCTGCTGATCCCCCTGCGTCGAGTCGGAGCGCTGATCCCGGTCGTTACGTCGTTTACCATTGCTCACTCAATTACTCTGCTGGCATCTGCGCTGGGATGGGTGCCGTCGGCGATATGGTTTCCGTCTCTGATCGAGACGTTGATAGCGCTATCAATTGTTTATATGGCGCTGGAGAATATTGTCGGCGTCAAGCAGCGTCACCGCTGGAAAGTGACGTTTGGCTTTGGCTTGATTCATGGTTTCGGCTTCTCTTTCCTGTTGACTGAGAGCATGCAGTTCGCCGGTTCGCACCTGGTGACGTCGCTGCTGGCGTTTAACCTGGGGGTGGAGCTTGGTCAGATACTGGTGCTGTTATTAATGGTGCCGGTGATTCATCTGCTCTTTAAACATGCATTGCCAGAGCGCCTTGGCGTCATTCTGCTATCGGCTATCGTGGCACATTGGGCCTGGCACTGGATGCAGGACCGGTTTGTGGGGTTCATGGCCTATGATCTGAGCTTGCCGACGCTGGATCGTTATTTCTTTGCCGGGCTGCTGCAATGGGGGGCATTGCTGGCCCTGTCGTTGGGTGTGCTCTGGTTGATGCAGGAGCTGTTTACCCGGTATCTTGCTACCCCCAGTGATGATGCAGGCCATACAGGATAGCCAGTCTGCCCCGTCGCTTGTGACAAAACGTTGCAGGGTGCAGGCTTTTGGTCCTTGTCGTTGTCTTGATCATTGCGAACTTGTTATGATGCGGCGCTGCCCTTGGTTCACAGCGCCAGATTCATGAGCAACTGTCTGAATTGCTGAAATCTGAATTGATGTTGACCAGTTGCTGAAAACCGGTTGTCGATATCGCCTGATGGATAACGACCAGGCCGGTTTTTGATACCTGTTGTTGATAATACCTGTTGTTGATAATAATAATGCGGGAGTTTTTGTATGAGCGGAATCATGATTATTCTGTTTGGTCTGGCGGGGCTGTCTTTCGGCTGGTTCGTCTATTCCAGATTTATTGCGCAAAAGATTTACCGACTGGATCCTGATTTCAAAACTCCAGCGCACGAATTCAACGATGGTGTGGACTATGTGCCCACCAACAAATATGTTCTTTGGGGGCATCACTTTACCTCGGTTGCCGGTGCGGCGCCTATTGTCGGGCCTGCCATCGCGGTGTATTGGGGCTGGGTGCCGGCACTTCTCTGGGTCACCTTTGGTACCATCTTTTTTGCCGGCGTTCACGACATGGGCGCGCTCTGGGCCAGTACCCGGAACAAGGGCAAATCCATCGGTGCATTGTCCGAGAATGTCATTGGTAAGCGGACACGATCACTGTTCCTTATTGTAATCTTCCTGCTCCTGTTGATGGTTAATGCGGTATTTGCCGTGGTGATCGCGGGCGGTTTTGTAGGGACACCGGGGTCTGTGTTCCCGGCCTGGTCGGCGATTGTTGTTGCATTGATCATCGGTCAACTGCTGCGTCGCAACTACAGTCTGGTATTGCTGACGATCGCTGGGGTTGTGGCTCTGTACCTGTCAATCTGGGCGGGCACGTTTATCGAATTGACGCTACCTGAAACCATGTTCGGCCTGACAGCCAATGCCAACTGGATCATTATCCTGTTTGTCTACGCGGCCATTGCGTCAATGTTGCCAGTATGGATGTTGCTGCAGCCACGTGACTTTATTAACGGCATGCAGTTGATTGTGGGCCTGATCCTGTTGTACGGCGCGGTTTTCCTGACCATGCCGGAAATGACGGCGCCCATGTTTAATACTCAGACAGCGGCCAATACGCCCAGTATCTTCCCGCTGCTGTTTGTCACCATTGCCTGCGGCGCGATCTCCGGTTTCCACGGCATTGTCGCGTCGGGCACCAGTTCCAAACAACTGGACAAGGAAACTGACGCGCGTTTTGTTGGTTACCTGGGTGCCATCGGTGAAGGTTCGCTGGCGCTGATTACCATTGTTGCTGTGTGTTCGGTGGCCTATGCCGCCAGCCCGGAACAATGGCACACGCTGTATGCCAACTTCTCTGACGGTGGTGCGCCCGCGTTTATCGCCGGCGGTGCCACGCTGATCTCCTCCTCGTGGGGGCTGTCGGAGAATTTTGCGCAGGTACTGCTGGCGACCATGGTTGCCCTGTTTGCCGGTACAACCATGGATTCAGGTGTGCGGCTACAGCGTTATATCATTCAGGAATGGGGCGATATCTACAAAATCAATCTGTTCAATAAAGGTGTGCCGGCAACGCTGATTGCAGTGGCCGCCTGTTTGTTGCTGGCCTTTGGTGCCGGTGGCTCTTCCGGCGCCGGTGGCATGATCATCTGGCCATTGTTTGGTGCTACCAACCAGATCCTGGCCAGCCTGACGCTGCTGGTTATCACGGTGATGTTGATGAAAATGGACCGCCCGGCAATTTATACGCTGGTGCCAATGATTTTTGTCTTGATTACGTCCTTCCTGGCAGGATTGATTCAACTGGTAGATTTTTACCAGGCTGGTAATTACCTGCTGGTCACGCTTGATTTCATCGTTCTGGTGGTCAGTGTGCTGGTGATGCTTGAGGCGGCCTCTGTAGTCAGCAAGCTTCGCAAAGACAAGGCGGCTGCCGCCGACGTTCGCTAATCGTAAGATGAAAGCCGGCCTCCGGGCCGGCTTTTTTTCGGGATATTAACCGAGCGAGCGTTACAAATAATTGCAATGTTATTTCTCTGATTTGTAGTCTGGTCACAGTGATTGATTATAATCGCGGGCGCATGACTCCTTTACAGACACGGCAATCTCGGAATGACGGTCAGATGATTAAAATCCTGCTTATGATTGCAGGCTTGATCTGGTGCTCAGGTGCGTCCGCAACGACAAACCAGGTACCGGATTTTGCACTTATCGACCATCAGGGTCGCTTTCATCAGTTGAGCCGCTACGCGGATCAGCGCGCCGTTGTTGTGTTTGTTTGCAGCCCGGATTGTGGTGCTCGTGAAGCCGCACTTTCCGAGATCGTTTCTCTCCATAAGCGCTTTCAGGGTGCGCCCGTACGGTTCATGGTGCTGGTGCCTGACAGCGGCCAGACGCGTGCAGGTCTGTCAGATCTGGCCCGGCGCATGGATACCGATACGCCTTTTTTGCTGGACTCATCCCAACTGGTCAGTGATGCTCTCGACTTTACTCGCGGGGATGAAGTGCTGGTTATCAATCCGGCGCGCGGCGATATCATTTATCGTGGCGGGGTGGGGTTATACCAGGGTAATGCCATGCAGCAGGCGCTGGCTGCCAATCTGCCCGGCATGAGCTCGCATCTGCACTACGTGGTGCACTCGGTGGTGCGGGGGGAGCCTTTCATCGATAGCCCGTCGCCATCGGAAGGTGAGCCACTGGTGCTTGACCAGATAGAGGAAGTGCGCGCTCAGTCAATTACCTATGAGCATGATGTGGCGCCGATTCTTATCGATCGATGTGTTGGTTGTCATCAGGCGCAGGGCGTGGCGCCCTGGGTCATGGATGGACACCGCATGGTGCAGGGCTGGAGCGGCATGATTCGGGAGACACTGCTGACGCGCCGGATGCCTCCGGGCCAGATAGACTATGACGACGCCGGGCGTTTTGCTGATGTGCATCATATCAGCGATGAAGAAATGCGCATTCTGATGCGCTGGATCGAAACGGGCGCGTCCCGCAACGAAAGTGCCCCGGATCCCTTGGCTGAGCTGGAGCCCGGCGCGTCAGAGTGGGAGCTGGGCGAGCCAGACCTTGTCATCGACTTTCCGGCGCACAAGGTGCCGGCAAATGGCGTCCTTGATTATGTTTTTGTGCCACTGGAAATCGGGCTGACCGAAGACAAGTGGGTGTCTGCCTACGCATTTGATGTCGATGAGAAGTCTGCGTTGCACCATGTCATTGTCTACACTCAGGATGCTCGCCAGCAAAGGCAGAACGCAAGTGGAGGCGGAAGTCGTACCAATTTTGGTGGTTATGCACCGGGCCGGGGGCACATTGAACTGGACCCGGACACCGGGATTCTGCTCAAGCGCGACATGCGTTTCATGATTCAGTTCCACTACACCACCATTGGTCGTGAGCTCACGGACAACAGCCGCCTGGGCCTGTATTTCCACGATGCACCGCCAGCACAGGTGCTGGAGAGAACGGCGGTGATGAACGGTGAGTTTGTCATACCGCCGGGGGTCAGGGAGTACCCGGTGACGGCAAAGACACTGATTCCCGATGATAGTTACCTGTACAGTTTTGCGCCACACATGCACTATCGGGGCAAACATATCCGATTCAGGGCGGTGTTTCCCGATGGCAGCGAAGAAGGATTGCTGTCGATTCCCAATTTTCAGCATAACTGGCAGATGGTCTATCGCTTGCGTGAGCCCGTGTTTCTGCCTGCCGGTACCGAGATTGTGGCTGAGGGCGCTTTCGACAATTCCCGTTTTAACCCGCTGAACCCGGACCCTTCTCAAGAGGTTGAATGGGGCGATCAGGTATGGGACGAAATGTTTCTGGCCTGGATGCGGATCGGCGAAGCTCGTTAACATGAACCTGCAGCCGCTTATGTCATTGCTTGCGGATGGTCGTATTCATTCAGGGCGTGCGCTGGGAGATGCCTTCGGGCTGAGTCGCGCTGGCATCTGGAAACAGATAGAGGCGCTGCGTGCGCTGGGTGTCGATGTTCAGGCCGTGCCGGGCCAAGGGTATCAGATTAGCGGTGGTGTCAGGTTACTGGACAAAGGTCTGATCGGGACCAGTTTGAGCCCGGCGGCGAAGCATCTGGCGCAGGCATTCGACCTGCACTTCTCAATTGATTCCACCAACGCCGAGGCTGCGCGCAAAGCGGCAAACGGGACGTCGTCATGGCTTGTTATGGCGGAGCACCAGGCACAGGGGCGAGGGCGAAGGGGCCGGCAATGGGTCAGTCCTTTTGGTCGCAACATATATATGTCATTACTATGGCCGTTCCAGTCCGGTGTTGCTGGTCTGGAGGGGCTGAGCCTGGTGTGTGCGCTGGTTGTTGTCAAAGCGCTGCGCCATATGGGCTGCGACGGGCTTCAGGTGAAGTGGCCCAATGATATTCTTTTCCATCAGCGCAAACTGGCTGGCATTCTGCTTGAGATCAGCGGAGATGTCAGCGGTCCTTGCCGGGTGGTCATCGGTATTGGCGTCAATGCCCAGATGCCTGCGACCGCCGGTGCTGCCATCGATCAGCCTTATAGTGATCTGGTGGCAGTGACCGACCGGGTTGTTGATCGCAACCAGCTGGCCGCAGCGCTGGTTAACGAACTGGTGCAGGCACTGGCTGATTTTGAGCGACACGGGTTTGCTCCGTTTCGCAACGAATGGATGCAGCTGGATGCGTATGCCGGGCAGCCGGTTGAAATCAAAGCGGGTCAGCATGGGCGTGTCGGCGTTGCTGCAGGCGTGGATGCGTCGGGCTGCCTGCTGCTCGATACCGCGGAGGGCAGGGTGACAATTTCTGGCGGCGAGATGCTGCCGTCCCTGCGGCCATTGCCCAGCGACCAGGATGCGCAGTGATGCGAAGGTTGGCCCTGGTGCTGCTGATGCTGAATTTATTGTACGCACTTTGGGCGGCACTGCAGCCAGCCTCAGGGCCGGTCGAGACCGCCGGCGACCGGTCGGGTGTCGAGACTCTGGTGCTGATGAGTGAAATTGAGCGGCCGCTATCGATCATAGAGCGGCAACCTGAATTATGTATCGCGCTTGGACCATTTTCTGATGAATCCAGCTTGCGCGCATTGGCGTCAGAACAGTTGCAGGGCCGCGACTGGCGCGCCGGCGTTGAGGCGGAGCCCCTGGTGCCGCTGTATCGTGTGCTTGTGCCGCCAGCTGAGACTGGCCCGGCAGGTGCAGCGCTGCTGACCTCGGTTCGTTCCGCTATTGAGGGCGCCGGGTTGGATATAGACACCTATCTGGTTGTGGGTGGGGATCTGGATGGTGTTGTCTCGCTTGGCCTGTTTGCTGACAGGGATAATGCCAGCAATGTCTATGAGCAGGTCTCGGGCCTCGGCGCGGCGGTTGAAATGCAGGTAGAAAACCGTACTCGACGCGTCTATTTCATCGTCTTCCAGAATGATGAAGATTCTGATTTTATTCAGGAATCTGCTGAGATTGCACAGGGTATCGATGCCGGGGCCGGTATCACAGAAAAACTCTGCGAAATGATTGCACTGCCGGACTAATTCCCCTAAAATGCCGCCTCTGCTTTAGAGACCCGGGAAAAATGTATCCCGTCGGCTCTTGCGGGAGGGGTTCCCGAGCGGCCAAAGGGATCAGACTGTAAATCTGACGCGAAAGCTTCGGTGGTTCGAATCCACCCCCCTCCACCATGATGAGCTGATTGATATTTAACAAGTTCTGGCGAAAGGCGGGTATAGTTCAACGGTAGAACACCAGCCTTCCAAGCTGGTTATGCGGGTTCGATTCCCGCTACCCGCTCCAGGTTTGGTGAATTAAGTGCTCTGGGTGCTGTTAATTTTTGCTCGCATAGCTCAGGCGGTAGAGCACTTCATTGGTAATGAAGAGGTCTCCAGTTCGACTCTGGATGTGAGCACCAGTTTGTATGGTGTTTGATTTGATGCAAAAGAGTGCCGGTGCGACTTGATGTGCCGAGCACTTCCGAATAGCAGCCCTTGTTGATATGGACGGGTTGTTTTCAAAATTGCTTGGTTAGGATAAAGAGGCGGTCACAATGGCGAAGGGTAAATTTGAACGTAATAAAACACACGTCAACGTTGGCACAATTGGTCACGTTGACCATGGTAAGACAACGCTGACAGCGGCTCTGACACGTGTCTGTGCAGAGATCTGGGGTTCAGGTGAAGCGCGTGCATTCGATCAGATCGATAACGCACCGGAAGAGCGTGAGCGTGGTATCACGATCTCCACAGCGCACGTTGAATACGATTCGCCGAAGCGTCACTACGCGCACGTTGACTGCCCTGGTCACGCTGACTATGTGAAGAACATGATTACCGGTGCTGCGCAGATGGACGGCGCAATCCTGGTGGTATCAGCCGCTGACGGCCCCATGCCGCAGACGCGTGAGCACATCCTGCTGTCACGTCAGGTGGGTGTACCTTACATCGTTGTGTTCATGAACAAAGCGGACATGGTTGACGATGCCGAGCTGCTCGAGCTGGTAGAGATGGAAGTGCGCGAGTTGCTGGATCTGTATGACTTCCCGGGCGACGACACGCCAATCATCATCGGTTCTGCGCTGAAGGCGCTGGAAGGTGATGCGTCTGATATCGGCATGCCTGCGGTACAGAAGCTGGTAGAGACACTGGACGAGTACATTCCTGATCCGGTGCGTGACATTGAGAAGCCGTTCCTGCTGCCAATCGAGGACGTATTCTCGATCTCAGGTCGTGGTACGGTTGTGACCGGTCGTGTAGAGCGCGGTATTGTGAAAGTTGGCGACGAGATGGAAATCATCGGTCTGAAAGACACCGTGAAGACAGTTTGTACCGGTGTTGAGATGTTCCGCAAGCTGCTGGACGAAGGTCGTGCTGGTGAGAACGTGGGCGTGCTGCTGCGTGGCACCAAGCGTGAGGACGTGGAGCGTGGTCAGGTACTGGCCAAGCCGGGTTCAATCACGCCGCATACCAAGTTTGAAGGCGAAGTGTACGTACTGAGCAAGGAAGAAGGCGGTCGTCATACACCGTTCTTCAAAGGTTACCGTCCACAGTTCTACTTCCGTACCACTGACGTGACTGGCGCGGTAGAGCTGCCAGAAGGCGTTGAGATGGTCATGCCTGGTGACAACCTGAAGTTCCTGGTGACGCTGATTGCACCGATCGCGATGGACGAAGGTCTGCGTTTTGCGATTCGTGAAGGCGGCCGTACCGTGGG
>NZ_MASR01000002.1:300000-421527 GCF_001758195.1 Pseudohongiella acticola | reverse complement strand
TGTTCTTTAACAATCGATGAATGAAGACAATTTATAGACGATACAGTTGATACTGTTTATTGCAGAGACGATCTGTGATGAGCGTTTTAGTATTGATTGTATGGTTGATAAAGTGTTTATTGCTGAATTAAATTTATACAAGCGCAAACTATTCTGTACGATCGAAGGCGAGTTTGTCTGTGTGGCTGAAGATGTAAGAGTCTGAGGTTATATGGTCAAGCAATTAAGCGTACGTGGTGGATGCCTTGGCAGCCAGAGGCGATGAAGGACGTGGTAGGCAGCGAAATGCTTCGGGGAGCCGTCAAACAGGCTTTGATCCGGAGATGTCCGAATGGGGAAACCCGGCCCACTTGTGGGTCATCCATAACTGAATACATAGGTTATGGAGGCGAACGCGGGGAACTGAAACATCTCAGTACCTGCAGGAAAAGAAATCAATTGAGATTCCCTAAGTAGCGGTGAGCGAACGGGGATTAGCCCTTAAGTTAGATCAGTGTTAGTGGAACGGTCTGGAAAGTCCGGCGACAGTGGGTGATAGCCCCGTACACGAAAATGCTGTTTTAATGAAAACGAGTAGGTCGAAACACGTGTAATTTTGACTGAATATGGGGGGACCATCCTCCAAGGCTAAATACTCCTGGCTGACCGATAGTGAACTAGTACCGTGAGGGAAAGGCGAAAAGAACCCCGGTGAGGGGAGTGAAATAGACCCTGAAACCGCGTACGTACAAGCAGTAGGAGCAGACTTGTTCTGTGACTGCGTACCTTTTGTATAATGGGTCAGCGAGTTAATGTCAGTAGCAAGGTTAACCGTATAGGGGAGCCGTAGGGAAACCGAGTCTTAACTGGGCGAAATAGTTGCTGGCATTAGACCCGAAACCGGGCGATCTACCCATGGCCAGGTTGAAGGTGCCGTAACAGGCACTGGAGGACCGAACCGTAATCTGTTGAAAAAGATTCGGATGAGCTGTGGGTCGGAGTGAAAGGCTAATCAAGCCCGGAGATAGCTGGTTCTCCTCGAAATCTATTTAGGTAGAGCCTCGTGGAATTGACTGCTGGGGGTAGAGCACTGTGTCGGCTAGGGGGTCATCCCGACTTACCAACCCGATGCAAACTCCGAATACCAGTAAGTTTTATCACGGGAGACAGACGGCGGGTGCTAACGTCAGTCGTCAAGAGGGAAACAACCCAGACCGCCAGCTAAGGTCCCAAATATCAGTTAAGTGGGAAACGATGTGGGAAGGCTTAGACAGCTAGGAGGTTGGCTTAGAAGCAGCCATCCTTTAAAGAAAGCGTAATAGCTCACTAGTCGAGTCGGCCTGCGCGGAAGATATAACGGGGCTCAAACTGATAACCGAAGCTGCGGATGTGTGCTTAGGCACATATGGTAGAGGAGCGTTGTGTAGGCCGTTGAAGGTGAATCGAGAGGTTTGCTGGAGGTATCACAAGTGCGAATGCTGACATGAGTAACGATAAGAGGGGTGAAAAACCCCTCCGCCGGAAGATCAAGGTTTCCTGTCCAACGTTAATCGGGACAGGGTGAGTCGGCCCCTAAGGCGAGACCGAAAGGTGTAGTCGATGGGAAATCGGTTAAAATTCCGATACCGGCTGTTATTGCGATGGAGTGACGGAGAAGGCTAGGCCAGCGCGGCGTTGGTAGTCCGCGTTTAAGGTTGTAGGCTGGTGACTTAGGTAAATCCGGGTTGCTAAGGCCGAGAACTGATGACGATCTTACTTTTTAGTGAGAGAAGTGGTTGATGCCATGCTTCCAGGAAAACCTTCTAAGCTTCAGATAACAGACGACCGTACTGTAAACCGACACAGGTGATCAGGTAGAGAATACCAAGGCGCTTGAGAGAACTTGGGTGAAGGAACTAGGCAAAATGGTACCGTAACTTCGGGAGAAGGTACGCTCTTTTTGGTGAAGCATTTACTGCGTAAGCTGAGGAGAGTCGAAGTGACCAGGCCGCTGCAACTGTTTATTAAAAACACAGCACTCTGCAAACTCGTAAGAGGAAGTATAGGGTGTGACGCCTGCCCGGTGCCGGAAGGTTAATTGATGGGGTTAGCTTAGGCGAAGCTCTTGATCGAAGCCCCGGTAAACGGCGGCCGTAACTATAACGGTCCTAAGGTAGCGAAATTCCTTGTCGGGTAAGTTCCGACCTGCACGAATGGCGTAATGATGGCGGCGCTGTCTCCACCCAAGACTCAGTGAAATTGAAATCGCTGTTAAGATGCAGTGTACCCGCGGCTAGACGGAAAGACCCCGTGAACCTTTACTATAGCTTCACACTGGACTTTGACACTATCTGTGTAGGATAGGTGGGAGACTTTGAAGCGGCAGCGCTAGCTGTCGTGGAGTCATCCTTGAAATACCACCCTGGTATTGTTGAGGTTCTAACTCAGTCCCTGAAACGGGGACGAGGACCGTGTGTGGTGGGTAGTTTGACTGGGGCGGTCTCCTCCCAAAGAGTAACGGAGGAGCACGAAGGTACCCTAAGAGCGGTCGGAAATCGCTCATTTAGTGTAATGGCATAAGGGTGCTTGACTGCGAGAGCGACGGCTCGAGCAGGTACGAAAGTAGGTCATAGTGATCCGGTGGTTCTGAATGGAAGGGCCATCGCTCAACGGATAAAAGGTACTCCGGGGATAACAGGCTGATACCGCCCAAGAGTTCACATCGACGGCGGTGTTTGGCACCTCGATGTCGGCTCATCACATCCTGGGGCTGAAGCCGGTCCCAAGGGTATGGCTGTTCGCCATTTAAAGTGGTACGCGAGCTGGGTTTAGAACGTCGTGAGACAGTTCGGTCCCTATCTGCCGTGGGCGTTGGAGATTTGAGAGGAGCTGCTCCTAGTACGAGAGGACCGGAGTGGACGAACCTCTGGTGTTCGGGTTGTCACGCCAGTGGCATTGCCCGGTAGCTACGTTCGGACAGGATAACCGCTGAAAGCATCTAAGCGGGAAGCCCCCCTCAAGACGAGATCTCCCTGGGGATTTAATCCCCCTAAAGTGCCGTTGAAGACCACGACGTTGATAGGCTGGGTGTGTAAGTGCAGTGATGCATTGAGCTAACCAGTACTAATTGCACGTGAGGCTTGACCATATAATCGCAGGTTTTTGCATCCATCAAGATGTAAGCAACCGGTTATATGAGACAAACAGCTTTGATTGATACAGATAGAGCTTGTATAAAGCGCTGTGCTAGTGAGTCTAAAGACGCTAGAGAGCCGATTCAGCAAAAACAGAACACAATCTTCATTCATCAGATTGTCAAAGGGTAAACGATGGCATGCTGACAACAGCGCATGTGCATCAACGGTTTGCCTGACGACCATAGCGAGTATGAACCACCTGATCCCATCCCGAACTCAGAAGTGAAAGTACTCAGCGCCGATGGTAGTGTGGGGTCTCCCCATGTGAGAGTAGGACATCGTCAGGCATTAATAAGCGAAAAAGGGCCACCCCATGCGGGGTGGCCCTTTTTTTTTGTTCGCCGATTGACGATGTCCTACGGGAGAGTAGGGTGAGCCGCGGTGCCCCTAGGGCAAAGCAAGCATCGCTTGCTTAGCGTAGCGAACGACCCGCATCTGTGATGCGGGGCTGGGCCATCGTCAGGCATTAATAAGCGAAAAAGGGCCACCCCATACGGGGTGGCCCTTTTTTTTGCCTGGCGTTTACAGATTCTAAGTCTATGCGCAAAAAATGTGCGTAAGCGCCGCCCATCAGCGCACCTAAATGGTGCGAAAACATCCTTTAGTGTTGCCTGCTTTGACTCCTGAAGAGCTCAAATAATTTTATTTAAAACAACTGCTTGGCCATAAAGGATGAATTTCCACGATCTGGGCCTGATTTTTGCTGCTTTATGATTGAGCAATGACAGATACGTTAAATTACGTACCACATTGTAAAAATGCACTATAAAAGTGCTTTATTCATGAATTGTGCTTATGTCTGGTGCAGTTGTTGTCAGGGTCGGTGTTCACCCCATTGATCAGTCATTTCCAGGCGATATGATTCGTGAGCTAACCAGAAAGCAGGCTTTTGTTCGCATGCGGCAAAACCCGTTGGGAGAGTTGTCATGAAACTGATTACCGCAATTATCAAACCATTCAAGGCTGATGATGTCCGCGAGGCGCTTAATGAACTTGGCGTTAGTGGTATGACTTTAACGGAAGTTAAAGGCTTTGGTCGACAGAAAGGTCATACCGAACTTTATCGTGGCGCTGAGTATGTTGTTGATTTTTTGCCGAAAACCAAAATAGAAGTGGCTGTTTCTGATGAGCGCGTTGACCAGGCCGTCGAGGCTATTTGCAACGCAGCGGGCACTGGCAAAATCGGTGATGGCAAAATATTTGTTGTGGCGCTGGAGCAGGTTGTTCGCATCCGTACTGGTGAAACAGGCGACGCTGCAGTGTAAAACAGCATTCTATAATTTTGGTTTCTGAAACGGAAAATATTCATTATGTTTAAATCTAAAACAATAAGATCGACTGCAATAGTCGCTTTGGTGTTATCGGTACTTCCTTCACTGGCGTTTGCTCAGGAGGGCCTGAATGGTGCCAATACGGCCTGGATTCTGACTGCCACGGCACTGGTGCTGTTCATGACGGTGCCTGGTTTGTCGCTGTTTTATGCCGGATTGGTTCGCAGTAAAAACGTATTGTCGGTGTTGATGCAGTGTTTCTCCATTGCAGCGGTCATTTCCGTGCTCTGGCTGCTGTATGGCTACAGTATTGCCTTTGGTCCTGCAGAAGGTGGCTGGTGGGGCGGTCTCAGCAAGTCCTTTTTTGCCGGCGTTTCTGTGGACTCTTTATGGGGTGACATACCTGAGCCACTTTTTGCTGCCTTTCAGATGACTTTTGCCATTATCACTCCAGCGTTGATTGTGGGTGCCTTTGCTGAACGCATGAAGTTTTCCTCCTTGATGCTGTTTGTCATTCTTTGGTCAACACTGGTGTACTTTCCGGTGTGTCATTGGGTATGGAACAGCAACGGCTGGTTATTCCAGATGGGACTGATTGACTTCGCGGGTGGCACGGTGGTTCACGTCACTGCCGGTGTGGCTGCGGTAGTGATGGCAGTAATGCTCGGGCAACGTCGGGGTTTCCTCACGACTGCCATGATCCCACATAACCTCACCATGACCATTACCGGGGCGGGAATGCTCTGGGTTGGCTGGTATGGTTTTAATGCCGGTAGTGCTCTGGCGGCCAATGGCAGTGCCGGCATGGCATTGCTGGCGACACACATGTCGGCATCGGCAGGCGCCCTGACCTGGATGTGTATTGAATGGATCAGACATGGCAAGCCCAGCGGTCTGGGCGCGGTTACAGGCCTGATTGCAGGTCTCGCTACGATCACGCCCGCCGCCGGATCGGTAGGTCCAGCTGGCGGCATGGTCATAGGTGTGATGGGCGGCTTTTTGTGCTATTTCGCCACTATCTTCCTTAAACACAAACTTAAGATTGATGACTCTCTGGATGTATTTCCGGTACACGGAGTCGGCGGTATCCTGGGCACGCTGTTAGCGGCAGTATTTGTATCACAGGAGCTCGGCGTATTCAGCGGCAATGGTTATGCCGAAGGTATGGCGCTGGGCTCCCAGCTAGGTGTGCAAGCACTGGGAATCCTTGCTACTGGCGTCTACACCGCTGTCGTCACCATTGTCCTGATGAAAGTTGTTGGCATACTCACCAATGGCAACCGTGTTACGCAAGAGCAGGAACAAACCGGTCTGGACATCGCTGATCATGATGAAAAAGGTTATTCGATGTAATCGGGTAACCAGGTCGCTGTCTGTTTATTGCCCTGAATATCAGGGCAATATCAGGCGACGCCGGGCTGGAAAGATTATAGCGTTGCCGCTGATTGATCGATCTGTTTGATCCAGTGGCAATGACCTTCCAGATAAGATCGATCAAAACCGGCAAAATCAATCAGGGCATCGAGGTCCTTGATTTTGACAGAGCCGTTCGTGCGATATATTAGCTCTTTCTCAGCCAGTAATTTGAATGTGCGGCTGACATGCACTGACGTCATGCTCAGCGTGTCGCCGATGACAGTCTGATTCAGAGGCAGTGCAAATTCATCGCTTGTCTGATTCAGACGGACCTTCAGCTCTACCATCAGGTGTGCAAGTCTTTCTGCCGCGCTGCGCCGGCCAATGTTTACAACCCGCTCAATTAACATGGACTGTTCCTGAGCCATGGTCATGAAAAAGAGGTCGGTCAGTTTTGGTGATTGTTCAAAGATATCGCTTAATTTCTGTCTCGGAAACGGGCAGGCGATAATGTCAGTCAGCGCGGTGAATTCGGACAAATTGTGTTCGAAACTCATTTCTCTGAGTCCCATAATTTGGCCGGGAAGAAAAATGTCCAGTATCTGGCGTTGGCCATTAGCGAGGGTTCGAGTGGCGCAGGCCCAGCCGGTCTTCAGAGTAAAAAAGCGATTCGCTGGACTTCCAATACTCGCCAGAATGGCATCCTGGGAATATTCGCGTGGGTCGTCTTCCAGAGCGTTGAGCAAATTGATTTCTGATTCATCAAGCTTGGTAAGAGTCTTGAATCGTCCGACAATACAGCTCTTGCTGATGTTTTCCATGATCCAGCCCGATACGGTCGCTTCTGTGCGGGATGCTGAATCTTATCCAGAGGACCCGAGGACAGTCAAGGCCACTAGGGCCGCATCAAATTTATAAGCGACGATAGCCCCGCGGGGCTATCGTCGCTTATACCGCTTCCTGCGAAGTCCATTTTAATCCTTAACTAACCGCTTAATGACAGCCATTCCTTGGTCATCATACCTCTAAGCGAATTCCTGTCCGGATTAACGGACTGCAATGTTGTTGATTACTCGATCGACACCGTCGGTTTGCGAGGCAAGTTCCCGAGCCCGGCTGCTGAGCATGGTGGAATCAACGTCACCAGTCAGGGTGACCACATCATCTTTTGTGGTTACGTCGATTTCCAGTCCGGCAACGTCATCGTCCATCAGTAATTTGGATTTGACGGTTGCTGTTGTGGTGGCATCGCTGACCAGTTGGCCAAAGGAGCGTTCAGGGTCATCCTCCGCTCGTCGGCTGTCCGGCTGGACGGTAATTCGGTTATTGACCTCGTTGACACCATCAATGCCCAGTGCTATTTCTTCCGCTAGCTGGCTTTTGGCGTCATGGTCCACTGCGCCGGTCAACGTCACCGTGTCTCCCGAGACGTCAATATCAAGGTCGAACGGATTTAGCTCGGTATTGACTGCATAGGTGCCCCAGATCTGTCCGTTGATCCGCGCTTCCGTGATGCGACCGTTGTCGTCGTCGGCATACGCTGATGTGGCGCCCACTAAAGTCAGGTTTGCAATCATGATCGTTCGTATAAGCTTCTTGCGTAACATAGTGATCTCCTATCAATACGATTGAGTCAGTCAAACACGCGATTAGCCATGCGTTATCATGGTTAAGGCGGCGGTCGACGACCGGATATGAAGAAGAACAGGGCCAGAATCAGGCCTACGACAAACAGTATCCACGCGATATTGGTCGCGGCGCCGGCGATGCCAGACAAGCCGAACAAGGCGGCAACGATACCGATAATAAGAAATGTTAATGCCCATCCAAGCATTTTTACTCTCCTCGTCAATGAGTGTACGTTGACCATAGACTCTTTTTAAGGTCAAGTCTTTAACGCAGGTTAAAGTACGTTGCCAAGCTTTTTCGCAGGCAGACGGGGCTATTTGACAGGCAGAGGCAGGGGAAGATGCTGAAGGCGATCACGGCAGTGGGCTGACCCCAATCAAGGCGGCATGCAGGATCATGGCAAAAACTGCCCAGGCAGCGATACCTGCACCTACCGTCAGGATATCGCCTTTAACGGTACCCGTTCTGGTGACACCCTGTTGTCGGTCTCTGCGCCGTAATACCGCAAATCCGACGATGGCCCAAACCAGAAAACTGCCGAAAAGTAATAAGTCAGCCACTGTGCCATTGGCCAGCAGGTGCGCAAGCGCCCAAATTTTTACGGCCGCCAGCATGGGGTGCCCCAGCCTGGCCTTGATACGGTTGCCGGGTACATAGGTGGCAGCGAGCAGGATAAACGCTAACAGGGTCAATGGCATGGCCAGGTGGCGCGCCCACACGGGTGCTGCCCACAGAAAATCCGGTTCTGCCCGGGCTGCGCCGTATCCAATGATGATCAGGATCAGGCCGGTCAGTGAAACCACCGAATAAAGCAGTTTCCAGCTACCAGGCCCGGTTTTACTGACCATGGTTTGACGCCAGCCGTGGGCGAGAATGCCCGTGAAATGCATGCCCAGAAATAAAAAAAGTCCCGCAATCAGCAGCGCCATAATATGTGTTTCCAATAATTCGATTTGTTTGTAACGCAGGATACTCAAGTCTTGCCGGATGTAGCAAGAGATGCATGCCTGCGGTGTCGGGGCCGGTGCCATTAGATGCCGTTAGCACTAGTCCGTTATATTTAGTATGATGCTCCTTCTTGAGAGAGATGGATAGATTGCATGTCTGAGCTTATCATTGCTGGTTTCAACCTTGCCCTCTACGGTATGGGTTTCGTTTTCACCTTCCTGATTCTACTGGTTATTCTGACCACATTAATGTCGACTCTGGTGCAGCGCTACATGCCGGCACCGGCGCTGGTGGCGCCGCGGCGACGAGCCGGCAGGAAAACGGCGCCGCAGTCCTCGTCTGCCGCCACAGATCAGGGAAAACTGGTTGCCGTCATCAGTGCAGCCATACGTCAGCACCGTTCCGGTTCTGGCGACTAATACACTGCGCCCGCAGGGTATTTGCGGCGTGCTTTTTTGGGGAATCATATTGCGCCAGTTTTTTTGCTGCGCGATAGAATAACAAGAAGGGCGAGGGTCCATGAGCGATATTAAAAAGCCGTTAGGCATCACTGACGTCATTCTGCGCGACGCGCACCAATCACTTCTGGCAACCAGGCTGCGGCTTGACGACATGTTGCCCATTGCGGAGAAACTGGACAAGGTCGGTTTCTGGGCGCTGGAATCATGGGGCGGTGCTACGTTTGACGCCTGTATCCGCTACCTGGGTGAAGACCCCTGGGAGCGTATTCGCAAATTGAAAGAGGCCATGCCCAATACGCCGCAGCAAATGTTGCTGCGAGGTCAGAATATACTGGGCTACCGGCATTACGCCGATGACATTGTCGATCGTTTCGTTGAGCGCGCTGCGGTCAACGGCGTTGATGTGTTCCGGGTTTTTGATGCGATGAATGATATGCGCAATCTCGAGCGCGCGATCAGCGCGGTGAAAAAACAGGAACGCCATGCCCAGGGCACCATGTCCTACACCATCAGCCCAGTCCACACGATAGATTCCTGGCTGAGTATGGCGCGTGAAATTGAGGATATGGGCGCAGACTCACTCTGCATCAAGGATATGGCCGGTCTGCTCGCGCCGTATACGGCCTACGAACTGATTACCGGTCTCAAGAAAACCATCTCCATACCGGTTCATATGCAGTGTCACGCAACCACCGGGCTGTCGACGGCGACCTATATCAAAGCCGTCGAGGCGGGTATCGATAATCTGGATACCGCGATTTCCTCGATGAGTCTCACCTATGGGCATACTCCGACTGAAACCATGGTCGCCATGCTTCAGGGAACCGATCGCGCAACAGGTCTGGATATTGAGCTGCTGGAAGAAATTGCATCATACTTCCGTCAGATCCGCAAAAAGTACGCACGCTTTGAAGGTGCATTGAAAGGCATTGATTCACGAATTCTGGTGGCACAGGTGCCTGGTGGCATGCTGACCAATCTGGAAAACCAGTTGCGAGAACAGAAAGCCACGGATCGCCTTGACGAAGTGCTTGATGAGATACCCAAAGTCCGCGAGGACCTGGGCTTTATTCCGCTGGTGACACCTACCTCACAGATTGTCGGAACCCAGGCGGTACTGAATGTCCTCGGCGGTGAGCGCTACAAGAATATTACCAAGGAAACAGAAGGTGTCCTGAAAGGAGAATACGGCGCCACGCCTGCTCCAGTGAATGCCGAGCTTCGTGAAAAGGTGTTGGACGGCAATGATCCGGTAACCTGTCGCCCCGCTGACCTGCTGAAGCCCGAATTTGATCGACTGAAAGACGAGCTGTCAGGTATCGCCAGTGAAAAAGGTTTCAAACTGGAAAATGATATTGATGACACATTGACTTACGCGCTGTTTCCGCAACCGGCGCTGAAATTTTTCCAGAACCGTCATAATCCCGATGCGTTTGAGCCCGCCCCCGATGCCGACCAGGCTGCGCCGTCGGCGGGTGGAGAGCCGTCAGCGGGTGGAAAGCCCGTTGCAGACAACGGCGTCTACACAGTAGAAGTGGACGGCAAAAGCTATGTCGTTAAAGTCAGCGCTGGCGGTGATGTAACGGAGATGAAGGAAGCCTCCACTGCCGGGAAACCCGATACCGGCTCAGCGCCGAGTGGCGGCGAGGGGCATGACATCAATGCGCCGTTGTCAGGCAGCGTTTATCGTATCGTGGCGACAGAAGGCTCAGAAGTGGCAGACGGCGATGTATTGCTGGTCCTCGAAGCCATGAAAATGGAAACCGAGATCCGCTGTAATCGTGCCGGCGTTGTCCGCACAGTCCATGTGGATGAGGGTGAAAGCGTTAGCGCAGGCGACGCCCTGGTGACACTGGAGTAATACAGCATGGATCAATTGATAGAACTCTGGCACGCCACCGGCGTGTATCAGATTGAAATGAAACAACTGATCATGATTCTGGTCAGTCTGGGTCTTATTTACCTGGCGATTGCCCGGAAATTTGAGCCACTGTTGCTGCTGCCAATTGGTTTTGGTGGCATGTTGGCGAACATTCCCGGTGTCGATATTGCGGTCGGGCAGGGCGTGCTTGCCCAGTTTTACTCTATAGGACTGGAAACCGGCATTTTCCCGCTTCTGATCTTCCTGGGCGTAGGCGCGATGACCGATTTCGGTCCGCTGTTGGCGAATCCTAAAACACTGTTGCTGGGCGCGGCTGCCCAGTTTGGTATTTTTGCCACTGTGCTCGGTGCCCTGTTTTTTACCGATCTGGGCTGGTTCGACTTCAGTTTGCAGCAGGCAGCCGCCATCGGCATTATTGGCGGTGCGGATGGGCCAACCGCTATTTATGTGGCGGGTATTCTGGCACCCGAACTGCTTGGCGCCATCGCCGTGTCAGCCTATTCATACATGGCACTGGTGCCGCTGATTCAGCCGCCCATCATGCGGGCGCTGACCACAGAAAAAGAGCGACGCATTGAAATGTCGCAACTGCGCGTGGTGTCACAGCGTGAAAAGATCCTGTTCCCGCTGGTACTCCTGATCCTGGTCGCCCTGGTCATACCAAGCGCAGCACCACTGCTGGGTATGTTCTGTTTTGGTAACCTGATGAAAGAGTGCGGTGTGGTCGACCGGTTGACCAAGACCGCACAAAACGCGCTGATCAATATTGTCACCATCATGCTGGGGCTGGCCGTGGGTTCGAAACTGATTGCTGATCAGTTCCTGGTTCCCAGCACATTGGGCGTGCTGGGATTGGGTATCGTGGCCTTCTCAATCGGCACGGCCGCCGGTGTCCTGATGGCAAAGCTGATGAATTTCCTGTCTAAAAGTCAAATCAATCCGCTGATTGGCGCCGCTGGTGTCTCTGCGGTGCCAATGGCTGCGCGCGTAGCCAACCGACTGGGCACCGAAGCCAACCCGCACAACTTCCTGTTGATGCATGCCATGGGGCCCAACGTGGCCGGTGTAATCGGCTCGGCTGTTGCTGCAGGGGTGTTGATTCAATTGGTAGGTTGATGTGCTGGCAATCCTGTTGCAAGTAACTGCTTGCACAGGTTTGCCAGCGCATGTCACACTGCGGTCATGATAAAAGTTTAGTGTCAACTTTGTTGCAATAAATAAAACAGAGCCGCTATTTGTGTCATTAAGCCCTATATTTTACGTCCTCGATACCAACGTACTCATCCACGACCCCTCTGCTATCTGGAATTTCGACGAGCATCAGGTTGTCATTCCAATGACCGTGCTGGAAGAGCTCGATAACCTGAAAAGCGGGCGTGGCGCTGTTGCCGCCGACTGCCGGCAAGCCATACGGGAAATCGATCGTATCCTTGGTAAGGCCACGCCCGTCGATGTTGAGCAGGGTGTGCCCATCGATCGCGGCAAGCAGGTGCCAACGTTGGGAACGCTGTCGGTGTTAATGACGGAAACTCCCCAGATTCATCGCATCCTTCCCGAACATCTTAACGACAATAAAATTCTCAACGCGGTGGCGCTGCTCAAGCAACAGCATCCTGCCCATCACGTGGCATTGGTGACCAAAGATATTAACATGCGCCTCAAAGCCCGGGCATGTGGCATTGATGCAGAGGACTATCAGACCGATCAGCTGTTAAGCGATATCGCACACCTTAATAAAGGGTATATCGATTTTGGTGACAGTTTCTGGGATCACATCAGTGCTGTTGAAACAGAACAGACCCATGGCGGCGAGACTTTTCACCAGATTCCCCGAAGCGCAATAGAGCAGGAAGTTTATCCGAACCAGTTCTTCTTTGACGCTGCCGGCTTTCTGGGTAGGGTGTCACGCCTGACCGACACGCATATCATCCTTCGCCATCTCGACAGGGAGCGATTAATGCAGCGGGAGACCTGGGGACTGCAGCCTCGCGACATTTTCCAGGCCATGGCCATGGACCTGTTGCTGGACCCTGACGTGCATCTGGTTAATCTCACTGGGTCCGCTGGTTCCGGAAAAACCATTCTGGCTCTGGCGGCTGCCATCGAAATGACGCTGGACACCAAACTCTTTCGCCGCATTATCGCGACCCGCAGCACTCAGGGCCTCGATGAAGATATAGGTTTTTTGCCTGGTACCGAAGCTGAAAAAATGGAGCCCTGGCTGGGAGCCATAACAGACAACCTTGAGGCGTTACACTGGGATGACGAGAACGCGGCTGGCAGTATAGATTACGTGCTGGCCAAAGTGCCGCTTCAATTCAAGTCTCTGAACTATATTCGCGGCCGCAGTTTTCAGCACAGCCTGATCCTGATTGATGAATCGCAGAATCTGACACCTCACCAGATCAAGACTATTGTGACCCGCTCGGGCACCGGATCCAAAGTGGTCTGTCTGGGCAACCTGGCACAGATCGACACGCCCTACCTCAGCCCGACCAGTTCCGGCCTGACCTATCTCACTGAGCGTTTCAAGAACTTTGCGCTGGGCGGCAACCTGCAATTGCAGGGTGTGCCGCGCTCGGAATTGGCCGCTTACGCTGAAGAGCACCTTTAATCAGTCGCTATCGACCAGCTGATTCATGGTGTGCGAGGGATTGTCGGGACAGGGCCTGCCAATCTGGTGAGCCGGGACGCCAACCACCGTGGTGTGCTCTGGTACATCCCTGAGCACGACACTGCCTGCGCCGACCTTGGCGCTGCGACCGACTTCGATATTGCCCAGCACTTTTGCGCCCGCAGAGATCAGCACACCAGAGCGAATTTTGGGGTGGCGATCGCCTTGCTCGTTGCCGGTTCCGCCCAGCGTGACCGACTGCATAATGGAGACATCGTCCTCAATGATCGTGGTTTCACCGATGACGATACCGGTGGCATGGTCAAACATGATGCCCTTGCCCATGACGCAGGCTGGATGGATATCGACGCCGAACACTTCTGAATTGCGGCTCTGCAGGTAGAGTGCCAGATCGCGCCTGCCTTTATTCCACAGAAAATGGGCAACCCGGTGTACCTGGATCGACTGGTACCCTTTCAGGTACAGAATTACCGGTAAGAACGCGCTGGTGGCGGCGTCCCTGTCGTACACCGCCTGGATATCGCAAGCAGCAAAATCAACAATGCCCGGTGACTCTCTGAAGGCTGTGTCGATCAGTTCGCGAATGGCGACGGCTGACATGACATAGTTTGCCAGTTTGTGCGCCAGCAGATAACTGAGCGCGGAGCTCAGGCTTTTATGATTAAGCACGCAGGCGTAAACGTAACTCGCCATCAGGGGTTCACGCCCGATCAGTTCGCGGGCTTCCTGTTGTAGTTGTTCCCAGATGTTTTCCGGCATTCTGAATCTCCATCGCTGCATTGGGTGCCGCAACTGTTGACTTGACTGGCATTACGGCAGGTCTGGCAGAAACGGGATTATATCGCAGGAAGCGGCTTATGACACTGCGGCATCCGTCGTAGACGTAGCCGACAGGATGTGGTGATGCTCCAGAGCAGAAGAGTCGTCGTTGCGTGCCGCCAGCAATGCCTTGCGCATGATGGTGTTGGCAATGCGCGGCACACCGCCGCTGGCATGCCAGACTGTTTCGACAATCTTGGGGTCGAGCAGAGTCGTGGGGTCTTCGCCAGCTCTGTCAAGCCGGTCGTTCAGGTAGGCAAGAATCTGACTGCGGTTAAATGGCTGAATCTCGTGGTTTGCCGTGCGCAGGTCTGCCAGCGGTTTTAGTGCTGTGGCGTCCAGAAGTTGTTCCAGTTCCGGTTGTCCAAACAGGACGGCTTGTGTCGTACCTGAGTCCGGCTCGGATGTCGTCAACCAGCGCAATAACTGGCGAAGAAACTCTTCCGGCAGTGCCTGTGCTTCATCCAGTAGCAGCACAGTACGGCGCTGTCTGGATGGCGTTCTCAACAGATCTTTGATCAGGGCATCATCGAAGTCCTGTTCCGGGCAGGGCAGGTACAGTGCTCTGAATCGGCTTTTGTGAGACTTCAGGCTATTCAGTAGCTTGCGGCAAAGCATGGTTTTACCCAGGCCCGGCTCTGCGATCACCGTCTGCAATGGGGCACCATCAATGATGGACTGTAGCAGAGAGTTGAATATCTGCTGGCAACCATGCCCGCCCCAGAACATGCGCTGGTCTGGCGTATCGCTAAAGGGTGCCATTGTGTCATTTAATGAATCGTGATTCATGAGCCGAATTATAGATGCATGTTGAGTCTTCAGGCTAATGCAGAGCGGTATGCTTTTCAAGCTCAAAAGATTAAACAGGTGCTAATGTTTTCCCGAATATAGCCGTTATCTTAGGCATAATAAATTGATGCCTGCGTCGTGCGCAGGCCAAGGGCAATTAACTGCAGGAACCTGTCATGTTCAGTAAATTTACCATCCGTACCCGCATGGGGCTTATCGTCTTTATCAGCGTACTCGCCATCATCGGGTTGAGTGTAACTTTGTTGCTGCAAGCGCGAGAACGCTTCATGGACCAGCTGCGCGAAGGCAGTGTCAATCAGGTACAGATGATTCATGAGGCGTTAAGCGGGCTGAATGCCCAGGTTCGTGCCGGCAGCATGACAGACGCTGAGGCAAAGCGGCTGGGTCGCTTCATGATCAACAATACCATGGTTGATGAGCGTAATTATCTGCTTCTGTATCATCGCCTGGGCCAGATTCTTGCTCATCCGCTACGCAATGTGGACAGTGCGCTGGATACCGACGCGCAAGTCAGACAGGCAATGCAGAACGCCAGTACAACAGAGGAAGAGCGCATGCGGGATCTGGGTTATCGCGACCCGACTCCAACCATGACCGCCATCATTGAGCGTTATACCGGCCCTGATTACACTGGTTTCGCAGAGTATCTGTATTTCCCAGAACCCTTGTTTGGTCATCGTTTCCTGACGTTCACTGATGATCCACTGGCGCACCCCGAGGCAGAAATCAAAACAGTTTATGCCGAACTTTTTGAGCCCTGGGGCTGGGTCATCATTCATGGCCTGTATGAAGACGATATCAGCGCCGAGTTTAATTCCTGGGCGATGAGTTCTGCCGCTATCATTCTGGTTATATTGTTGGTGCTGGTTGCAATTGCCTATTTCCTGTCTGCATCCATCACTCAGCCATTGAGTAAAGCTCAGGCCTACATGCAGGACATTGCGCAGGGCTCCGGAGATCTCAGTCGCCGACTGGCAGACGAAGGCGATGATGAGCTTTCGCAACTGGGTGGCAGCTTTAACACCTTTGTTGGCAAGCTGGCTGATATCATACGGCAAGTGTTGTCGACGAATGCTGAAGTTACCGATAAGTCGTCACAGTTTTCTGACATGATCCAGCGCACGGCGGGACGGTCGGCCTCGCAACTGGAGGAGACCGAGTTGCTGGCTTCATCAACTACCGAGCTGTCGTCATCACTGGCGGATGTTGCTGAAGGTGCGCAAACCAGTGTTACTGCAGCCAGTGAAGCCAATGGCGCCACACAGAAAGCCACTGCAGCGGTTTCCAGTACCCGCACGTCGGTCGAGAAACTGTCCGGCTCGTTGACCTCGATTCAGCAGCAGGTTCACGACATGCGGGACCACAACGAGAAAGTGCACTCAGTACTGGAAGTGATCGAAGGTATCGCGGAACAGACCAACCTGCTGGCACTGAACGCTGCCATCGAGGCGGCGCGAGCCGGCGAACAAGGGCGTGGTTTTGCGGTCGTGGCCGATGAGGTGCGCAGCCTGGCGCAGAAAACCCAGGCCTCCACGCTGGAAATCAATACCATTATTCAGAATCTGCAAAACAACACGGCACAGATCGTGTCCGCCATGGATCAGGGTGTCAATCTGTCCAAAGAATGCGTAGGGTCCGCCAATTCCGCCAACGAACTGCTGGACTCGGTGCTGACATCGGTGTCTTTGATTTCAGAGCGCAGTCGGGATATCGCCAGTGCCGTGAAGCAGCAGTCTGACGTTACCGATGGTATTGCCAAGAGCAGTGTCAAGATCGCGGCAGATGGCCGCCTGAATACAGAAGACTACCTGAAGTGCAAACAGTTCCACGAGGAGATCGACGCCTTGTTGAGTGCACTGGATGGTCTGGTCAGCCAGTTTAAACTGGGAGATGGGGCACGGCGCTGATACGCGCCGCAGTCATCACGGGTTAGTTATTGTGATCTGTCGGAGCGCTCCGCGCTGGCGCTCGCCGGCACCGCTGACTACCTCCAGTGCCAATTGGTAACGGCCGTTGGCAAACTGGCTGGTATCCAGCACAAACTCGAATCCAAGATTGGGCGCACCCGGGTCGTCATGGGCGCCGCGTATGTCAACAACATCGTTACGTGCTATCGAACGCTGTGTCTCACCAACGACGTTGCCATTGAGTAAAATACGTATGCTGCCAACACCCATGTTGGTGTTGGTGGCCCAGCCGCTGACTGCCTGTTGCCCGGAAATGACGGCGTCATCCTCGGGTTGGTCCAGCCATAAATGACTGGGTTTCGGGCAATCAGTCCCGCTGTCGCCAGCGCCCGCCTGAATATTCCTGCCAAGATAGAAGCTGAAGATCTTGTCGCCCTGATAAAGGAATAACTGGTTTAATAGTGTGAGTTCCTCAAACAGGCTACAGGCGCGGTCCATAACCGCCAGTTTCTCATTAATATCCAGCGTACTGTCTTCGGTAATAAACAGCGCCTGTTCACCCTCCAGCTGGCGCAGGCCGGCTTCATCTTTCTGCCAGATCGCGTATTGTGCGTAACGTCCGTCGCGAATGGTTTTATCCTGATCAATAGTGAATGCGCGAGCTGCCGGCAAGGCGAAAGCGATTTGCGCACTGGTGTAATAGTTGTCGCTAACAATCAGGGTGTCGCTGGGCAGACCCTGAGTGCGCTGCAGCGTGCCGACATGTTCCGTCAGTGGCTGCCAGCCGGCCATTTTATTGGAGAGCACACCGGTCCCTATCAAGGCCTGCAACTGCTGATTGAATCCCTGTGAGCCGATGCCAATAAACAGCAGTAGCGTGCCAACCAGACCGGTCAATGGAATTACGCGCACGATGCGCCGGCCGCGTTGCGGCTGCCAGCGAGCATTTAACCAGGTTTTTACTGATGAAAGGGCTAACGGCGCAAACACCAGAAGTGGTACGTAGCCAGACAATGGCCAGTGCAGCGTCGTTCGGGTGGTGTCGCTCCAGGGGGCCAATAACAGGTACACACCAAGATTGGTGGCCGCGAATGCGGCAAACAGGCCGGCACGGGTATCGCCTGCACGCGCTTTCTGAAGTAGCTGCCACAGCGTAAACCACAACAGCGCATACATTAAGGGTGTCACGATAGTGGCCTGAATGAAGGGGTGCAACAGGCCCTCAATCTGAAACTGCCACGGGTGGCGACTGAGCAGGTGGTAGTCGAGACCACTGAGGTCATGCACCAGATTAAAACTCAGTGCCGGGTATAAACCCGTCGCGGCGATCACGCCGGCCAGCCAGAGTCTGCCGCTGCGCCAGTAGTGCCAGTGACTGCGGCTGAGCAGCATGAATATGAGCGCAGCCAGCACGTACAGAGAAAATCGATAGTGTGTGCTCAAGCCAAGGGCGGCGGTGAGACCTGCGAACAACCACCAGCGCCACTGACCCTTGCGGGTCGCGCGCTCAAGGCTGCCAATGAACAGCAGGCCCCAGAAAATCAGGGGTACGTCTGGCACCGCGAGCAGACCCAGAAATGCGGCCATGGGAAGACAGAATGTCAAAACGGCCGATGTCAGCGCCTGTTGCTGACTGGTCAGCGGGCGAGCCAGCCAATACACCAGCATGGGAACGCTACAGCCCATGACCAGAAAGATGGCGCGTACGGCAATCGCGTGGTGACCCAATAGCTCGGCACCGGTGCCGGCAAGCAGTGCCGCCATAAAAGGAAGATCACTGTATGCAAATGCCGGAAACTGCCAGGATTGCCAATAGAAAATTTCATCGCTGTACAGTTCAAGCCGCGTTGCCAGAAAAATCTTGATGGCTGTTGTCAGTAACGCCAGCGATACCAGAATAATCAGTGCCCGCTGTGCTGGCTGGTTTAATGCTTCAATGCGTTGCGTTGGCATGGTCGTGCTCGATGGAGTGCGCGTCAGTGACCGGCATTATATGAATCAGCGTCAGGAAGTAAAACAAAAAGGCGGTCACCAGGGGTGGAGGTGGGGCGCTCATCCATGTTCTAATCCCTGCAACCGTTTTTTTGTGACCAATACATGTACGCCTGTATCGACCTAGGATCTAACAGCTTTCATCTCCTGATTGCCCGCTGGCATGAGGGAAGTTATGACATTGTTGAGCGATTCAGCGAAAAGGTACAGCTGGGTGAAGGCCTGGTTGCTGGCGGCATGATCACCCCGGCAGCGTTTGAGCGGGGGCTGTCCTGCCTGGATACGTTCGCAAAAGCGCTGGCACGTTATCCCATTGAACATTGCTGGGCAGTGGGGACCAATGCGCTGCGCACGGCTGCCAACGCTGAGCAGTTTTTGGCCAGGGCCCGCAAGAAAGGTTTTGTGATTGATGTCGTGCCTGGCCTTGATGAAGCCGCTTTGGTCTATGCCGGCGTTATCTCGGCCCTGCCGTCAGATGACGTTTCCCGACTGATCATTGATATTGGTGGCGGCAGCACTGAACTGGTGGTGGGAGCAGGTCAGCATCGCCTGCAATCCCACAGCATGGCAATAGGCTGTATCAGCTGGCGCGACTTATGGTTTAGCGACCTGCCCCAGTCAGAGGCGGCCCTGTCGCAACGACTTGATGATGCGGCGGAGGCGTCTGCCGGGATTTTCGCCGGTGTAGCCGGTGAATTGGCGACAACCCCATGGCAAGAGGCATATGCGTCATCTGGCACGGCCAAGATGCTGAGTGCAGTGTGCGCGTACAAGAGCCAAGCGCAGAGGACAACACCGGGTGTCAGCCTGGCGTCATTGCAGGCGCTCAAGACTGACGTCATGCGAACTGTGCTGGAGCCTGGATATTCGCTGCCCGGATTAAAAAACGGGCGGAGGGAGCTCATTCTTCCCGGGTGGGCGGTCTTGAATGGTTTTATGACTGCTTGTCAGGTATCAGAACTGCAATTCAGCCCGTCTGCATTACGTGAAGGCATGTTGCACTACCTGGCGCAGGCCTCCATCAGAGGCGAGTCGCCATTGCATGTGTTGCGAGCGCAGTGAGTAGAAGTGACTGCACGCCGTCCGGTGACTCATCAGGGCCGGGCTCATTTTTACGGTAAGTGCCGTCTGCCAGCAGCTCCCAGCTTTGCTGGCGATCCGCCAGGTACATCTCCAGTTCCTCCAATATTCGGGTAGCCGCTTTTTTCTTCAGGATAGGGAAGGCAATTTCGATGCGTTGCTGCAGGTTGCGTTCCATCCAGTCTGCACTGGAGCAGTACATGGAGGTGCTACTGTTGGCAAAGTAATACACCCGGGAGTGCTCCAGAAAGCGGCCAATGACAGAGATCACGCGGATATTGTCGGAGACACCGGGTACTCCCGGTTTCAGGCAGCAAATGCCGCGAACGATCAGGTCAATCTGAACACCTGATTGCGATGCGCAATAAAGCTCACGAATGATGGCTGGGTCAGTCAGCGAATTTATCTTGGCTATTATTCTGGCGGGCTTACCTTCCAGGGCTGCCTGCTTTTCCTGCTGGATAAGCTGAATCAGGCCTTTCATCAGGCGGAAGGGCGCATGCAGAATGACTTCTGGTGAAATCTTTTTGCCCATGCCGGTAATCTGTTGAAATACTTTGTGTATATCCGAGCATACCACTTCGTCACAGGTCATCAGACTGTAGTCAGTGTACAGCAATGAATTTTTGCGATGGTAGTTACCAGTGCCCATGTGCGCATATCGCTTCAATCGACCATTCTCCCGGCGAACGATCAACAGCATTTTTGCATGCGTTTTGTAACCCATGACGCCATAAACAACAACCGCGCCGGCTTCCTGCAGGATACTGGCAAACTGGATGTTTTCTTCTTCGTCAAAGCGCGCGCGCAGTTCGATGACAACGGTCACTTCCTTGCCGTTGCGGGCGGCTTCAGCCAGTGCCTCGACCAGCTCTGACGATTCGTTGGTGCGATAGAGGGTCTGCTTGATGGAAATCACGCCAGGGTCTTTTGCGGCCTGTCGCGCCCAGTCAATGATGGGAATAAAGGATTGAAACGGATGCAGCAGTAACTGATCTTCGCGCGTCACCGCGGTAAAGATACAGTTGCCTTCTTCCAGTGCTGGTGGCGTGCCCGGCGAAAAGGGCGGGAAGCGAAGTTCAGGACGGTTGACCATCGCGGTCAGGGCCATCAGTCGCTGCAGATTAACAGGGCCATCCAGGCGGAACAGTTCTTCTTCGGTCAGGTTGAAACGTTCAAGCAAAAAGTCGGTCAGCTCCGAGGGGCACCCGGCACCTACCTCAAGCTTTGCGGCAGCACCAAAGCGGCGCAGGTGCAACTCACCTTGCAAGGCACTGGCAACATCCTCAACTTCAACATTGCTCATTTCCAGGTCGGAATTTCGGGTGACCCGGAACTGGTGGCATTCCTTGACTCGCATGCCGGGGAAAAACTCTTCCACATGGGCATGGATGACAGATGACAGGAAAATGAAGTTGTCACCTTCGGGCATGATGTGCGTGGGTATCTTGATCAACCGCGGCAAGGCCCTGGGGGCCGGCACAATGGCAAGGCCACTGTCACGACCGAAAGCGTCTTTGCCTTCCAGGGACAGAATGAAATTCAGGCTTTTGTTGACCAGGCGCGGGAATGGGTGCGCCGGATCCAGCCCGAGTGGGCTGATGACGGGCAGCACTTCATTACGAAAATAGTCCTGCGTCCAGGCTACCAGATTATCATCCCATTCATGGCGATACAGGAAACGGATGTTCTGTTCGGCCATGGCCGGCAACAACTCTTCATTCAGGATACGATACTGTTCCTGCAAGGCAAGCCGGACCTGCTCATGCAATTCACTCAGAATTTCCTGGGGATACTTGCCGTCGGGGCCGGGACGCTGGCGGCCAAACCCCAGTTGTTTCTTAAGCCCGGAAACTCGAATCTCATAAAATTCATCCAGGTTGGAGCTGAAAATCAGCAAAAACATCAATCGTTCCAGCAAAGGGTGCTGCTGGTTCTTTGCCTGCTCAAGAACGCGCAGGTTGAACTGCATGTAGCTCAACTCGCGGTTCAGGTAATATTCACTGGCACTGAGATCGATATCCGCTGCCACGGCAGGGCAACCGGGCGTTTCAGGCCCGGGATTTGCGTCTGTAAGTGTGACCTTGGATGGCTGACTGCTGCTCATTGCTCTTACCTTGACGAACGCGATTCGCTATTCTATATCAGCTCGATGCTGATTACATGGCTTTCCATGTGACAGTTTCTTGAAATCGGCAGGAGGCTGACCGGTTTACCGGCGCCTGGCTGGACTGTCATTTAATTGTCACATAAGATCTGTATTGTACTGGTGCCGGAGAGTAAGCTTCGCCACAAGCCCCGCAAGGAATCCTTTGATATGAAAACAGATGCAGGTGTTCACGGTCACCATATTTCACAACAGTTCAATCAGGAGCTGGAAGAGATAAAAAGCAGTATGCTGGAGATGGGTGGTCTGGTCGAGCATCAGCTCGGCGATGCGCTGTCGGCTCTGATTTCCGCTGACAGTGACCTGGGCACAACTGTTCGTGCCAAAGATGATGCCGTCAATGATATGGAAATCAACATTGATGAAGCCTGCAATCGAATTCTGGCGCGCAGGCAGCCGGCCGCCAGTGACCTGCGCCTGGTGCTGGCCATTATCAAGGCGACCAATGACCTGGAGCGTATCGGCGATGAGGCTGCGAAAATTGCGCGTCTGGCCATAGAGTTGGCGGATCAGGGCGATTCATCCAAAGGGTACGTAGAAATTCGTCACATTGGTGAGCGTGTCCGCCACATGGTCAATATGGCGCTGGACGCATTTGCCCGCTATGACGCTGAGGCAGCGCTGGCAGTGGCCCGTGAAGATGTCAGCGTTGACCTTGAGTATGGCACTGCCATGCGGGAAATGATCACCTACATGATTGAAGATCCGCGCAGTATCACCCGGGTACTGAATGTGATCTGGGCATTGCGCTCACTTGAACGTGTTGGCGATCACGCCAAAAATATTGCTGAGCATGTTGTTTACATGGTCATGGGCACCGACGTTCGTCATGCAGGTCTGTCCGGCATGGAAGAACAGGTGAAAGCCGAACTCAAGTAACCCTCTGCACGATACCGCGATGACGCCAGCAAGGCAGGTGTTCAGCCTGCCGGGCTGCGCGAATTTGCCTGCTCCGCAGTCAGTACCCGGTCAGCAGGCAACAGGCAGCTGAATTGACTGCCATCGCCAATCTTGCTGGCAATGTCCAGGCGTCCACCATGCCGTGCCAGCACATGCTTCACAATCGCCAGTCCCAGGCCCGTGCCGCCGGTATCGGTGGAGCGGCTCTCGTCGACACGATAGAAGCGTTCCGTCAGCCGGGGGATGTGATGTGCCTCAATGCCCGGGCCGTTATCGGTCACCTTGATGGTCAGGCCGTCGCGGGTGGTGTAGGCGTTGAGTGAGATATTGCCGCCTGCCTGCGTGTATTTGGCGGCATTAATAGTCAGGTTGGAGATCGCACTGTATAGCTCATTGATGTTGCCCCGGATATAAATGTCCGGGTCACAGTCGAGCTGGAAAACCTGTTTTTTGTCCTGGCTTACCTGTTCAGCATCCTGTTTTATTTCACGCAGCAGTGACTGCAGCTGCACAGCAGACAGTTGTTTGGACGCGGAGCGGGTTTCCAGTTGTGACAACGTCAGCAGGTCGCGAATAATGTTCTCCATACGCTGCGATTGCTGATACATCTGCTCCAGTGGTCTGCTCCAGCGTGGTGCGATATTCTGGCGGTCGTCGAGCATGGTTTCCAGGTAGCCGGTGATGACTGTAATCGGCGTACGCAGTTCGTGCGAAACATTGCCGACAAAGTCTTTTCTCATCATTTCCAGGCGGTACAGTTGGGAGATATCGCGGACCAGCATCAAGCGCTCACCGTCGCCAAAACTGGTGATCTGGAACTCCAGCATTAATGCCGGGTTGACAGGGGAGCTCAGTTTCAACGGGCTGCTGAAATGTCCCTTGCCATAGTAGTCAATGAACTGGGGTTCACGAATCAGGTTGGTGACAGGCTGGTTGCGGTCTTTGGGGCTCTGAAACCCGAGCAGGCGTGAGGCCGCCGGGTTCCACCATTCCAGGCCGTTTTTGTTACTGATCATGACCACGGCCATTTCCAGGGCGCCAGTTGACTCCTGCGCCTTGTCAATGATGCTGCGTAGATGGGTCAGTGCGTCACGTTCGCGTCGCTGCAGCAGATAGATACCATCAAAAACGAAACCCCAGATACCGTGGCCTTCCGGCGGCGGGCTGGGTTCCGAGTTCTGGTTATCGCGCAGCCAGTTGTACAGGCGGCGCAGCTGGCGCAGATGGTAAATCAGATAAACAATGGTGCCGACCAACACAACAAGGGCTGGGGCGCCGATGAGCCAGCCGGCCAGCAACAGGGCCAGAAAGATCAACGTCAGGCGTTTCAGGGCAGATTGCCAATCGGATATCAATGGTCAGGCCTTGCAATGGATGAGTCTGGCGCGACTATAGCGAAAACGGAGGGTTCAGACCAGCGCCACTCTGGTTCCTGTTGGGTCTTTGATCAACGTTTGTCAGTCGGGTCGCGTGGAAAATCAGTCAGGTCGCGTGGAAAAGCGATAGCCGGCGCCACGGACGGTCTGTAACAGGCCTGCATAGTTTATGCCCTGGCCTGATGCCGAAGTCAGCGCCTTGCGCAGGCGGCCAATGTGAACATCGACGGTACGCTCCTCAAGATAAACGTTGGCGCCCCAGACCTGATCCTGGATGTGATCCCGGGAAAACACTTTTTCGGGATGGGTCATAAAGAAGTTGAGCAGCCGGTATTCGGTGGGTCCCATGTCGACGGCATGGTCGTTCAGCGTGACGCGGTGACTGGCCGGGTCTAGCTCCAGATCAAAAACCCGAATGGGTTTGTCCCTCAGATTCCCTGAGCTGCGACGCAATACGGCTTTAATTCTGGCGACCAGTTCCCGGGGTGAAAATGGTTTGGTAACGTAGTCGTCAACGCCGACATCCAGCCCCTGAACCTTGTTATCTTCACTGGTTTTGGCGGTCAGCATGATGATGGGAATGTCGGCAGTCAGCTCCTCACGTTTCAGACGGCGAGCCAGTTCGATGCCGCTACCCCCTGGTAGCATCCAGTCAAGCAGGACCAGATCCGGCCGCTTGTCGACAATATTGACATGTGCTTCCAGCGCGGTTTCAGCAACCATGCTTGAATATCCGGCGGTGTCCAGTGCGATCCCGATCATGTCGCGGATTGCGGCTTCGTCGTCGACAATCAGAATAGTCTGTTCGTTGGTCATACGTTGCTACCTTGGCGTTAATTGCTGTAGCGTATTAAAGCAGTGAAATATTACATTTTCATGACAATATAGCAGCATAACACTGCCGGCATTGAGCCAAAGTAACGATTTGTGCGTCTGTGTGAGTGTAGTCACAGCGTGCCGATATCAATACCGCTCAGGACTCATGTATACTGCGTCGCGTGAACCCACAAGGTTGCATAATCACCCACAGTGCAGGTTACTCTAGCTGCAGCAAAAAAGAAGTTAAGGAGAGACCATGGACAACAAGTCAGTTAAAGTTTTGAGTCTTGCTATTGCGCTGGGAGCGCTTGGCATGTCAGCACAGTCGGCAGTTGCGGACGAGGACCGGTTTTACATCACACCGGGTGTGCAATGGATGGATTTTGATAGTGAGCGGCAGTCCGAAGATGAGTTTGGTTACACGGTCGGCCTGGGCTACGGGCTGAGTGACAACCTTGCCCTGGAGCTGAGTCATGCCAACATCAAGATGAATACGCTGGCCGGACTGGAGCGGCTGCGCAGCATTCGTCTGGATGCGATCTACAAACTGGATAATTCGGTTGGCGTATTGTCACCATTTTTCGCCACCGGCCTTGGTCATACCCATTTCCATTCTAACGACGACACCACGCTGAATGCGGGTGCCGGTCTTAGCTATCGCTTCAATGACCGAGTCGAATGGCGTGCTTCTGCGCGTACATTCTATGGCTTTGATGATGGCACTTACGATTTTGGTATTGATACCGGGCTGGTTTTCCATCTCGGGTCGTCGCGCACAGCAGCGCCAGTTGCACCAACACCAGCGCCTGCGCCCGCCGTGGTTGATAGCGATGGCGATGGTGTACCTGATGATCGTGATGCCTGCCCCGATACACCGCGCACGTACGCGGTCGATGATCGGGGGTGTCCAATCATGATTGAAGAAGTGGCGCGCATTGAGCTGAATGTTGAGTTCGAGTTCGACAAGTCCGAAGTGCGACCAGCATATTTCGATGAAATCCGTCGGGTCTCCGACTTCATGGATGCCAACGAAGATACGGTTGCCGCCCTCGGCGGTCATACCGACAGCGTTGGTACGGAAGCGTATAATCAGGAGCTGTCCCAGCGTCGTGCGGCAGCAGTTCGTCAGGTGTTGATCGAGCGGTTTAACATCAGTCCTGCGCGTATTACGTCAAATGGATACGGTGAATCACAACCTGTGGCAAACAATGCTACGGCCGCAGGTCGTGAGCGCAATCGCCGCGTGGAAAGTGTGCTGTCCTCTACGGTTCAGCGCCCACAAATGCGCGATTGATGTAACGCTTGTTCCGTAAAATGAACTCCCTGTCGTCCTCTGGGCGGCAGGGAGTTTTTTATTGCTACAGCTAATCTGAATATGATTAACTGTCAGGCAGAGGACATGAGTTGACTGCGACACAATTTTCAAACTACAGGGCTGATGCTGATCTGCCATGGCGCCAGATAAAACAGCACTGGTCACCGCCATCACCCATCTGGCGACAATGCCTGCTTGACCCGGGTTCCCTTACCAGTCGCCTGCAGGCGCTGAGTGGAGGCGCATTCAGGGTGAGGGTTCTGGACGAAGGTTGGATCCAGGGCAGTCATCAGACGATATCAGTGTTTGGTAAACGCCAGGCGACACAAATGATGTGGTCCCGTCGTGTGCTGCTGTGCGGGCACGGTCGGCCCTGGGTTGCCGCACACTCTCTCATTCCATGCAGCAGCGTACAGGGCTCACTGCGTCAGTTGGTGCGCTTGCGCGATCGCCCTCTGGGCGGCTTTTTGTTTCGTCATCCGCAATTGCGCCGGGATGAGCCTGAGCTGGTGCGTTTTTCGGATCATTGGGGGCGGCGGTCGGTTTTTCATCTGCAAGGTAAATCACTGCTGGTTGCCGAATTTTTCCTTCCCGCGCTGATTGAGCAGATCAACACCCTCGAATGTCGCGATTAACTTTACAGGATTCAGAGCATGACTGAACAATCAAGCAATGGCGCCCTTGAAGGGCTGCGAGTTATTGATCTTACCCGAGTACTGGGTGGCCCGTACTGTACGCAGGTGTTGGGCGATCATGGGGCTGAAATTGTCAAAATAGAACCGCCACAGGGCGATGAGGTTCGTGACTGGGGGCCGCCTTTCCACGACGGCGATGCAGCCTATTTTATTGGTGTTAATCGCAACAAACGAGCCATGGCTCTTGATCTGAGGCAGGAAGAGGGCAGAGAGCTTCTGCTCAGGCTCCTGGAAGATGCCGATGTGTTGCTGGAGAATTACAAACCCGGCACCATGGAGAAATGGGGTCTGGGATACGAAGACGTTCTAAAAAAACGCTTTCCCCGATTGATCCATTGTCGCATCAGTGGTTTTGGGTCTGATGGCCCGCTGGGAGGCTTTCCTGGATACGATGCCATCGTCCAGGCGATGGCGGGCTGGTTCAGTGTCAACGGCGAGCCCGGTGGTAATCCAACACGTCTGGGCGTGGCGATGGTGGATATGGGGACCGGGCTATATTCTGCCATCGCGGTGCTGATGGCCGCTCATGAGCGTCAGCGCTCCGGTCACGGTCAGTACATAGACATGACCCTGTATGATTGCGCTGTATCCCTGATGCATCCACACGTGGTGAATTACAATATGTCTGGCAAGGTGCCGGTCGCCACCGGCAATGCCCATCCCAACATCAGCCCCTATGAGACGTTCAGAACGCGGACCGTCGATATCTTCATCGGGGCCGGCAATAACCGGGCCTTTGGTAAGTTGTGCGAGGAAATTGGTGCAGCGGTACTTGCCACTGATGAGCGTTTTACCCGTAATGCAGACCGGGTCAAAAACCGGGAAATTCTGAAAGCCGAGATCGAGTCATATTTGATGAAAATCGATGGCAATGAATTGTGCGAGCGACTGCTGTCTGCCGGTCTGCCTGCTGGCCCGATTTACAACACCGCGCAGGTCGTGGAGCACCCACATACCGTGCACCGGTCCATGAACCTGGCAAAAGACTGGTACAAAATGACCGGTATTCCAATCAAGTTTTCCCGTACGCCGGGCAGGCTGGAACGTCTGCCGCCGAAATTCGCGCAGCATAATCGGGAAATTCTGGCTGAAATGGGCATTGCCGGTGACGCTTTTGATGATCTGGTCGCCCGTGGCATTGTGCCTGACAAGCGCAGTTAGGCAGGCGCGCCGGTGACAGGCAATTTCAATCAGGCTAGCCAGGCTCAAGACTGAACAGGGTCATAGTCACATTTTCCGTGCGCACGGCTCTGCCATTCTGCAGTGCCGGCCGGAACTGCAGGCCCTGCAGGCTGTCGCGGCCCCGAATTCGGGCCGCCGTGCTGTCAGGCTCGGCCGCCAGCACCTGCATGCGGTCAGCCTGTCCATTGACACCGAGGCTAAAGCTGAGCGTTGCGCTGATACCCGCCGCCTGGCTCATAAGGGAGCTGCCCGGCATGGCCTGAAAACGCAAGCCAGGAATACCGTTGTGGACCAACGCGGCAGCTGGGACCTCAATCCGTTGATCGCCAGTCGGATCACAAGCGTCTCCGGTCGTCTCCAGATGGCTGGAGAATGTCGGCAGAGGCAGCAATGTAGGGCAGGAAAATGCCCTGTTCAATAGATCTGCAGAGTAGCCTGCCTGTAGTAACAGGTCCCAGGCACGCTGGTAATAACTGTTGGCCGAACCGGTACTGCTTTGTCCCCGGTCGGGGCCGGCCATGGCACCAATACGCAGCTCGTACTGCTGCCGCAACAGCACCGAGTCACCGAGATACAGCTGCATCATCGCTGCGGCTTCAGGGTCCGCGCTGGCCAGGTCGCCGGCTTCTTTATCTGCCGGCAACAGGGTCGATTCCAGTTCTTTGATCAGCACGTAGTGGCGCATCATGGCAGCGCGGTGGGCGCGCTCCACGACAGTACTGGTGCGTGCACCGTAAGTCGCCTCTATGTCCTGTACACTGGTCATGCGCTGGATCGGGCGCAAATTGTTTGCTGGTGTGCCTTCGGTGCGGTTGATCAGTTGCCGGCTGGTGTCAGAACTGTCGACGATACCCAGTGCAATGTAAAATTCCGTTAAGGCATGGTCATACAGCATCGCCTGCACCACTGCGGGAGTGGCATTGGTCTCCCTTGCCATCGCCAGGGCTGATTCCTCAAGATCGCGAAGCTGGAACAGATAAGCGGCCTCCTGCTGACGCGGCCCGCGGCTCAGCAACAGGCGAGTCCAGTCTCGCATTACCTTGATATTACTAATTCTTTCGCTGTCTGAAAGTGTGCTGGAGCGCTCCAGCAACCAGGACAGGTAAAGCAATCTGTCCTCCATGCCCAGCCAGTTTCTCTGGGCTGCCATGATAGACAATTGACGATGCACCAATGCGATCTGGCCATCGGTGTACAGGCCGTCGGTAACGCGTAGAATCTGAATCTGTTGTTCAACCACATCATTGGCTTCCCTGAATTCGCCAACTGAGATCAGTGCTTCACTCAAGCCGTTCATGGCGTTCAGCAGGCCAGGGTCGTATTGCCCTTGCTGGTTTTGTAGCTGCGCGACCCGTTCCCGCAGAATATTAAGGTGTTCCACGCGGGCGGCCAGCGACGATGCAGGCTTTGCTGAGTCCTCTGTTCTGGGAGGTTCCTCGGCGGCCGACAGGGCGGTTGCGGCCAGCAGTAATACGAAACCCAGGCCGCAAGTCAGTAGCGGCCAGTCGCCCGCCCGCCGAACAACATGCCAAAGGTGTGTTAACGACATGATTTTCCCTCCCGCCCCACGAATAGCTGGTTGGTCACTGACAGTGGGCTTATAGGCCCCGAGCTTATGTTTGCCCTGTTAAATGTGTCATCGCCAACCATGGGTGTACCCTGAGTATATACAAAAACAGTCGCCATGAAAGCGTTTCCGCTTGCCACCGGAGCCTGACAGGGAGCGGTGGCGCGTGACTGAGCGTACATCTTGACTTGTTGTTGTAAATTACTTAGATTTCGCATTCTGTTAAATGTTGCATGGTTCTGTAACCTGATTTTATGACTTACTCACCGATCAATTTATTTGCTCTGGCACTGCCCGCATTGGCGGCAGCTGCACGCCGTGCGCGTGCGGCGGCGCTTTGCTGCGCCAGCGTCACAGAGATTGAAGGTGAGGGTACTGCTCAACTGAAATAACAAAACAGTTAACAAACCAATCAAAAACTTCTGTGCGCCGCTGGCCTCAGAGGTTTTTTTTTGCCTGTTTTTTACCCCGAATTTAATCCGGATGTTGTGAGCTTTGATGAAAATGGCGAGGTGTTTATGGACGTAATACAAGTGGAAAATTCATTGGGGCTGACCGTATGCAAACGTCAGCCTCTGGTTATTGAGCGAGGTCAGGGTGCCTTTGTCTGGGATGGGGATGGTAATCAGCTACTGGATTTCACGTCCGGGTGGGGCGTTACCTGCCTGGGGCATGCACATCCGGTCATGCTGTCGTCGCTGTCAGCGCAGGCAGCCTGCATTATGCAGAATCCGAATTCCGGCTTCACCTATTCACCGGCACGGGCGCGCCTGTTGCTTGAGTTGCAACAGGTGCTTCCGGATGGACTGGACCGGATCTATTTTGCCAACAGCGGTGCCGAGGCCAATGATGCAGCGTTGAAGTTTGCCAGAAAGATAACAGGCAGGCAGCGCGTGCTGGCGGTGCACGGCTCTTTTCATGGCAGGACACTGGCGACGCTTTCAGTCTCGGGTGGTGCCAGCAGTAGTGCACGGTTTCTGCCCAGTGTGCCTGGCAATGACTTTGTCGCAGTCAATGATCTTGCTGCCATGATTGATGACGATGTGGCGGCCGTGATTCTGGAACCGATTCAGGGTGAGGGCGGTGTCAAGGCGGTGTCACACGAAATTCTGCGTCAGTTGCAGCAACAGTGCCGGGCACACGGTGCGTTATTGATTATTGATGAAGTGCAGACGGGTTTCTGCCGAACCGGCGCTTTCTTTGCCATCAGTGACACTGGCGTCAGACCCGACATAATGACCATGGGCAAAGGTATCGCCGGTGGCTTACCGTTTGCAGCCATTGCCATGACGCAGGCGGTGGCCAGCGCCGTGCAGTTGGGCGACCATGGTGGCACATACTGCGGCAATCCGCTGATGTGCGCGGTCGCCGCTGACGTGGTGGGCTATTTGCGTGAGCATCGTGTTGCTGAGCACGTCAACGTGCTTGGTCAGATCATGCTGCAGGATCTGCAGGCGTTGCAACAGACATTTTCCGACCTGGTGAGCGAGGTCCGGGGACAGGGTTTTATGCTGGCGCTGGCACTGGGTTCCGACAGTTGGGTCTGGCCGCTGACAGATGCCTGTGCTGCTCAGGGTGTCATTGTGACACCGACTAAAAATGCAGTGGTGCGGTTGTTGCCCACGCTGTTGTTGACGGAATCCGAGTGGCAATTGGGTCTGGCACGGATCAGGGCAGCGCTGCTTGAGTTGCGGAGGCAGGTTGCTGATCAGGCACATTGCGCCTGAGTGCAATCACTGGTTACTGGCTGCACGGCTTGGGAGCCGGGTTGTGAGCTGAGCTGAGACTGAGCTAGTATGCAGGGCATCTTATTGTGAGAATATATCCAAATAAAGGAGTTATGATGAAAAATAACAAGATGTTACTGGCCAAGCGGCCTGTCGGCGAACCCGGTGATGACTGTTTCAGTCTGGTACAGGAGGATGTGCCGACGCTGCAATCAGGTCAGATTCTGATCAAGGTAATCTGGCTGTCACTGGACCCCTACATGCGTGGGCGCATGAACGATGTGAAATCCTATGCACAACCCCTGCAGGTAGGTGATGTCATCACCGGGGAGTCTGCGGGAGTTGTGGTTGCATCAGAATCTTCACGCTTTCAGGTGGGTGATCATGTGACGGCACACATGGGCTGGCAGACGATGATTGTGGCAGACGATGACGATCCACGATTAATGAAAGTGGATCTGAATAATGGCACTTTATCCGCGCATCTGGGTGTGGTCGGCATGCCAGGCCGTACCGCTTTTTTCGGATTGACAGAAGTGGGCAAGCCACAGGCCGGTGAAACCCTGGTGGTGGCCGCAGCATCGGGCGCCGTCGGCTCGGTGGTTGGCCAACTCGCCCGCACGCTAGGGCTGCGCGCCATTGGTATTGCCGGTGGCGCAGAGAAATGTCGTTATGTCAAAGAGGAGCTGGGCTTTGATGACTGCCTGGACTACAAAAGCGGCAACCTGGCGGAAAAGCTGAAAGCGGCCTGCCCGAATGGTATTGATATCTATTTTGAAAATGTGGGTGGCGATGTCACGCGCGCAGTTGCACCTCTGCTCAACCCGGGTGCACGGGTCCCGATCTGTGGTTATATTTCCAACTATAACGACACCGATATCACCAAGGCTGAAACACCTTTCCATATTCTGAAGGCACTGGATGACGTGCCTGAGCACCGCTTTTTTGTGGTCACCGAATGGCAGGAGCGCTGGCCAGAGGCGACCGAAAAACTGGGCGCCTGGGTGAATGCAGGCAAAATCAACTATCGCGAATCTGTCGGCGAAGGTCTCGAAAACGCGCCTGAACTGTTCCGGGGCTTGTTGCGAGGCAAAAACTTTGGCAAGCAGCTGGTAAAAATAGCGGACGAATAAACCATGGCACAAATACAGACATCATCGCTGAATATCAGTGAATTGTTCGGCCTGGCTGGCAAAACTGCTCTGGTCACCGGCGGCAGCAGCGGTCTGGGCCTGATCATGGCCGAGACGCTGCTGCGGGCGGGTGTGCGCGTGGTTATTGCATCACGCAAACAGGATAAATGCGACGCTGCGCTGGCGCAGCTTCGGCCCTTGGGCGATTGTCTGGCGATTGCCGCCGATATTACCGAAGCCGATGATCGACGGCGACTGGGCGATTTTCTGCAGGATCACTTTGCCGGGCAAGGTCTGTCCATTCTGGTGAACAATGCAGGCGCCAATTGGGGCGCCAGGGTAGAGGATTACCCGGATGATGCGTTTGCCAAGGTCATGTCGACCAACGTCAATGCGGTGTTTGCACTGACCCGGGATCTGTTGCCATTGCTGACACAGGCAGCGTCGGCCCCGGATCCGGCTCGGGTCATCAATATCGGTTCCATGGATGGTCTGCAGGTGCCGATTGTGCAGCGGGTGCCCACCTTTGCCTATTCTGCCAGCAAGGCCGCCCTGCACCATTTGACGCGAACTCTGGCTGTTGATCTGGGGCCTCGTCATATCACTGTGAATGCAGTGGCGCCGGGCTTCTTCCAGTCACGCATGACCGATTATGTATTGCGTGAGTTTGGCGATGATATTGCCGCCGACAGCCCCATGGGGCGCGCAGGGCAGCCGGAAGAAATAGCCGGGGTGCTGGTTTATCTGGCTTCAAGAGCCGGCGCCTACACCAATGGTGCAGTGATTCCGGTTGACGGAGGTACGCATGTAAGCAAAGGCGCGCGCCCCTGGATGGCGGAGGACTGAGCGTCAGCGGTCCTGCCTGTTGGCTGGCAGGACGCAGGGATTTCAGGTATTGTGTGCTCTTGTTATAATACAGCTAAGTATAATTCACTGAATTTATAACCTGTATGTTGGTTGTGATTCTATCGACGAGCGGCAGCGATGCCATGGGGTAAGAAGAGGGGAGCAGACATGAGTTTATTCGATCTGAGCGGAAAGGTAGCCCTGATCACCGGCTCAACCAAGGGGATTGGCCTGGCAATAGCAACCCATATGGCCAATGCGGGGGCCAAGGTGGTCATTTCAAGCCGTAATCAGGATGCGTGTGACGAGGTTGCCGCCAAAATCAACGCCGATGGCGGCGAAGCATTACCGGTAGCCTGCAATATCAACTACAAGGAACAACTCAAAACCCTGGTTGATGCCACCATCAAGCATTTTGGCAAGATCGATATCCTGGTTATCAATGCTGCCCTGAATCCGTTCTACGGCCCGTCACAGGACATTCCGGACGAAGCGTTTGATAAAATCATGCACTCAAACATCGGCAGCGCGCATCGGCTGTGCCAGTTGGTGTTGCCGGGTATGGCCGAAAACGGCGGCGGTGCAACCATCATTGTCTCGTCGATTGCCGGCCTGAAAGGTACAGACGTGCTGGGTGCCTATGGCATTTCCAAGGCGGCCGACATGCAGATTGCCCGCAACCTGGCTGTCGAATGGGGACCCAAAAATATTCGTGTCAACTGCATTGCGCCGGGCCTGATCAAGACAGATTTTGCCAAGGCGCTGTGGGAGAATCCGGAAACATACAAAGCAACGGTATCCAAGTACCCCTTGCGACGAATCGGTGAGCCGGAAGAGATTGCTGGCGCCGCGATTTACCTGGCATCGGATGCCGGCAGTTTTACCACCGGACAGACGCTGGTTGTCGATGGCGGTGGCACTATTACAGGTTGAAAGTTACAGGTTAACGGCGCCGGGTCGACGGCTAAGGGCTGCCGGCTATCTGAATGGAAAAACCTGACGTTCAAGCGCACCGAAATCAGGCGCAGAACAACATAAAAACATGAACATCATCATGAGGAATCGGGAATGAATCTGGGATTGTCTGAAGAAATGCAAAAAGTACGTGAAAAGATTCGCGAGTTTGTCGAAGTCGACGTGGCGGCGGTGGAGAAGGAATACCACGACGAAGTCAGTGTCGGTGATCGCTGGTCTCATACGCCCAGACAGGACGAGATCATGGGCAGCCTCAAGGCGAAAGCAAAAACACTGGGGCTGTGGAATTTCTTCCTGCCCAAGAGTCAGGGCGGCGCTGGCATCAGCAACATGGAGTATGCCCACCTGGCCGAGATCATGGGCCGCAGTCGTCTGGCCTCAGAAGCATTCAATTGCAGCGCGCCAGACACAGGCAATATGGAAGTGCTCGAACGTTATGGTTCGGATGAACAGAAAGAGCAATGGCTGAAGCCGCTGCTGGCCGGTGAAATCCGGTCTGCTTTTGCTATGACCGAGCCGGACGTAGCCTCCTCTGACGCCACCAATATAGCAACAAGTGCCGTCATGGATGGCGACGACTGGGTCATCAATGGAGAGAAATTCTATATCTCCGGTGCCGGCGATGCGCGCTGTAAAATCATGATTGTGATGGTGGTGACTGATCCCGAAGCGCCCAAACACAACCGTCAGTCCCAGATACTGGTGCCAATGGACACGCCCGGCGTTGACGTCCTGCGTCCGATGGAAGTGTTTGGCAAGGATGATGCGCCTCATGGTCACATGCATATACGGTTCAGCAATGTCCGTGTGCCAAAAGAGAATATTATCCTGGGTCGCGGCCGCGGTTTTGAAATCTCCCAGGGGCGTCTGGGGCCAGGTCGCATTCATCATTGCATGCGCTCGATTGGTGCAGCGGAACGTGCTCTCGATCTGATGTGCACACGCTCAATGAGCCGGGAAGCGTTCGGCAAACCATTGGCAGAACTGGGTGGTAACTACGACGTAATTGCTGACAGTCGCATTGAGATTGAAATGTGTCGTCTGTTGGTATTCAAGGCTGCCTACCTGATGGATACCATCGGCAATAAGGCGGCACGCGATGCAATTTCCCAGATCAAGGTCGCCGTGCCCAACATGGCCCTGCGGGTTATCGATCGTGCCATCCAGATGCACGGAGCCACCGGTGTGTCTCAGGATACGCCGCTGGCTGCCCTGTGGACGTCGCAGCGAACCCTGCGTCTGGCTGACGGCCCGGACGAGGTCCACCGCCGGGTCATCGCACGCAAAGAGCTGGCCAAGTACGCCTGATAGGCTAGCAGACAGGTGCCTGCGTCGGGTGATCCGGCGCAGGCATGCTGACGTAAATTGATTCAGCAACTCAGTTGGAGATTGCGCCTTTTTGTGCAAGTGAGCTTGCCACTACGTCAGCTACCGCCAGGATTCTTAACTTGAAAATAGCCATTGTCGGAACCGGTATTGCCGGCCTGACCACCGCCTTCAAACTTCACCGTCATCACGATATTACCGTCTTTGAGGCCGACGATCGCCTCGGCGGCCATACCGCCACCATTGATGTCTCTGTCAATGGCCAATCCCATTCGATTGACACCGGCTTTATCGTTTTTAACGATTGGACCTATCCAAATTTTATCGCCCTGATGGATGAGCTGGGTATACAGTGGCGCGACTCTGACATGAGTTTTGGTGTCAGTTGTCAGACCACAGGTCTGGAATATGCGGGTGTTACTGGCAGGCTGGCGCTTTATAACGGATTGTTTGCGCAACGCAAAAACCTGTTGTCGCCGTCATATATCAAAATGCTGCTCGATATTCTGCGTTTTAACCAGCAGGCCATCAGCGATTTCGAGAACGACTGCATACCGGACTCGTCGCTTCAAGACTATGTGCGGGACATGGGTTTAGGTGACAGGTTTCGCGACTACTACCTGGTGCCAATGGCCTCCGCCATCTGGTCAACGCCGTTTCAGCGCATGCTGGAATTTCCTGTGCGCTTCATGGTGCCGTTTATGGTTCGCCACGGGCTGTTGAATGTCCACAACCGACCACGCTGGCGGACACTTGTGGGTGGATCCGGGGCTTACCTTGAGCCCATGAGTGCTGGTTTCAGTGATCGCATAAGACTGTCAACGCCAGTGACGGAGGTCAAACGGCACGCAGAGAACGTCGATGTTGTCACCCGCGATGGCGTTGAGCAGTTTGATCAGGTGGTATTGGCCTGTCACAGTGATCAGGCTCTGGCGCTATTAGGTGATGCCAGCGAGTCCGAACAGGCAGTGCTGGCTGCGATCCAGTACCAGGCGAATGATGTCGTGCTGCATACGGACGCGTCGGTCATGCCGGCCAATAAACGCGCCTGGGCGAGCTGGAATTATTACCTGACTGAGGATCGCAGTGGTTTACCGCGCATTACCTACGACATGAATCGGTTGATGGGCATTGTTGGCGACGCACAGTTCCTGGTCAGTCTCAACGATACCGACCGTATTGCGCCAGAATCCATACTGGGTCGTTTCAACTATGCACATCCGGTTTTCACCCGCGCCGCTGCCGACGCGCAGACACAATGGGCGTTGATCAACGGCGTGCAGCGGACCTGGTTCTGTGGTGCCTGGTGGGGCAAAGGCTTTCACGAAGACGGTGTTGTCAGCGCGCTTCGCGTATCCGATGCGCTGCTCGGGTAGCACCGCTAGCGCCTGACTCAGGTCAGGTTGCCGATGTCCTGTGTCCAGGCCTCCGGCGGCAGTTCTCGCCGGTACAGTTCCTGTACCGTCAATGTTTCCAGATCCAGCAGCATCAGGCGCAGGTACGACGCGCGATCAGCAGCGTTGTCTGTGCTCTGGCCCACCGTTAACAGAATGCCGGCATCCAGCGGTGACCATTGCAACTGGAAAATGCGCTCGTCGGTGGTAAAAGCAACCCAGGGTTCTGCCTCGCTCATGGCCGGTTGCAGGTTCAGGCTGGCGATACCGTCTTGGTTGTCGACGTAGGCCAGCAGCTGCCCATCGGGGGTCAACAGTGACTGCCCCAGCGTGGCTGGTCTGGTCTGCTCCGCTTGCCTTGCAGATGACATGTGCCACGATGGCGCCTCGGCATTCTGGGCATCGCCCAGTCGGGTGATCTGAAACCTCGATTCACCATCGTTGATGGCTGTTTCCGTGTTCATCAACGTGTCCCGTGTCATCTCGGCCGTCAACGTCGGGGCGGTGATTACCTGGTCGTAATGCATTTGTTGGTTAGCGCCAGCGTCTGCCGGCGTCGGCAATTGCGCGACCGCTGGCGCACCCTGATTGTCACCGGTGAGCCGGATAACCAGCGCCAGTGCCAGCATGAAGCTGGCGGCAATACTGGGTGTCCAGCGTTGAAGCCACCGGTTTGCGGCGGCCTGCCTCAGGGTCGGTTGTCTGTTTGCCGGGTGCCGGGCCTGCCCTGCAGGTGGCGCTGCATTGATATCCGAGGGCGCCTGTGTCAGCCGGTAACCACGCTTGGGGATTGTCTGTATAACGCTCGTGCGTTTGCTGCCAGCGGGCGTCAGCTCCCGCCGCAGGTCAGACACGGCGCGAGTGAGCGAATTTTCATTGACCACTACCCGCGGCCATAGCAACGAGGTGATGTCGTCGCGGTTGACCACGGCATCGGCTGACGCGGCCAGCAGGCACAGCAGGCGCATCAATCTGGGTTCAAGCTGACGACTGTTCTCGTGATCAAGTTTGTGCTGAATTCGGTTTTGCGTCGGGTAAACGTACCAGCAGTCCAGCGTAAAACTCTGAGCCTGCATCAAAGAGGCGCAGGTCGGGGTTGTGTCCTGGCTCAGGGCTGTTTTATCGCTCAAGGCTGTTGTTTCGCTCAAGGCTGTCTTTGCGCCCAAGGCTGTTGTTTCGCTCAAGGCTGTCTTTGCGCCCAAGGCTGTTTCCTCGCTCGAGGCTGCTACTTCGCTCATGGCGGCTCCGTATCGTGTCAACCATTTACATCGTGATTATAGTTAACTAAGACCGTTATAAACCGGAAAAGTGCCAACTTCACAAAATCTGGACATTTATTTCCGTTTTCCCTCAGGTATATGGCGTCGGCAAGGCATATCTTCAAGTCCGTGGCAAGACAGCGCTGACTGCAGCGTGGCAAATCAACGGTAGACGGAGGTGGTTGATGATGAAACGAACAGGTCTAGTCAAACGAAGTATCCAAACAGGGTTGGCACAGGTGGCAATGATGGCTGCCATTCTAGCCCCTGGCATGTCGCCGGTGGCGTTGGCGCAGGCTGAGGCGCCGATGGTTTATGACAATGCCATGCCGTCCCTGGCGCCAATGCTGGAGGCGGTGACGCCGGCGGTGGTCAATATATCGGTCACCCGTGTAGAACAGATGCCCGACGTATTCGGTTTTCGCGGCAATGGCCAGCAGCCACCGGTACGGCGTGCACGAGGTGCCGGTTCCGGCGTGGTCGTTGACAGCGAAGAAGGTTATATCGTGACCAATCATCACGTGGTGGCAGGCGCGGACAGCATCAATGTGGGGCTGCTCGATGGCCGTGTGCTGGAAGCTGAGCTGATCGGCAGTGATGAGCGCACCGACATAGCCTTGCTGCAGGTCAGTGCCGATCGACTGACCGAAATTGAACTGGCAGATGCCACGCGTATGCGTATTGGCGATTATGTGGTCGCTATCGGAAATCCCTTCGGCATTGGACAGACGGTGACCTCCGGCATTATCAGTGCGCTGGGGCGGGCCGGTATCAACAATGACAACTATGAGGACTTCATTCAGACCGATGCGGCGATCAATGTCGGCAACTCGGGTGGTGCGCTGGTCGATCTGCAGGGGCGTCTGGTGGGCATCAATACCGCGATTATTTCCGGTTCGGGCACCAGCTCTGGAGTCGGGTTCGCAGTGCCGGTCGATATGCTTGCCGCTGTTGTCACACACCTGGAGCGTGACGGCGTGGTCAGGCGTGGTCAGCTTGGTGTCATTATTCGTGATCACACGCCGCTGGTGGAGGAAACCCTGCAATTGGGCGCCAATAACGGTGCGTTGATTACTCAGGTGATGCCAGACTCGGTGGCCGATCAGGTCGGCCTGCAGGTGTCTGATCTTGTTGTTGCCATTAATGGTGAGCCGATCACCAGCAGTCGCGAACTGCGCAATGCTGTCGGGCTTGCCGGCGTTGATCAGGTACTTGAACTCGGGCTGATGCGCGAGGGTGAACGCATGAGTGTCAGCGCCCAGATCATTGCCAGTAACGGTGAGTCGGCGCTCGCCGCCAGCGAGTCGACTGACAATGGTCGTCGGGCCGATGAATCGCGTTTTTTGGGAGCGCAGTTGCAGAACGCTGCCGGCAGTGACGCCGGGGTGCAAGTGGCCGACGTTGCCCAGCGCAGCCCGGTCTGGGCTGCGGGTCTGCGCCCGGGTGACATCATTGCCGAAGTCAACCGACAGCCCGTGCAGTCATTGCGTGATTTCAACCGTATGTTGAGTGAGGAAGCCAGAGTGGTAGCTCTGGGTGTAGTGAGGGATGGACAGAAGCTGTTGCTGATTGTGTCCTGATCCTCTTGTGGCCGGCCTGCCGCCTCGGCAGGTCGGCTTTTTTTACCTGATTTTCGGTCGCTCCCGCACCATGCAGGCGGCGTGCAATGCTTGCAAATTCCCTGTGACATGGTATTTTCCTTGGCAAATCCCTGCGTTGACAATTCATGGCGCCGGTAAATCATTGCTCTGACGGAATGCTGTATTTTGCCCAGAATTGCACCCCTGCGCCTGCCATCAGTTTTATTCCCACTGACCTGCTTTGCCTCTGCGCTGGTGACGCTGGTTATGCCCGTCGCGCTGGCGCAGGCAGATGATGCGCCGTTTTCCACGTCATTGATGGAGCAGGGCGTTCAGCCCGCATTCCATCAGCTACCGGGGCAATTGCCAGCGCCTATTGCCCATGCCGATATTGCCGACTTCAGTACCTACAAGAACTGGTTGCAACAGGAACTGGATGACCTGCAGATACCCGGCGCCACCATGGCGATCGTGTCGTCATCGGATATTCTTGATCTGACCTCATACGGTGTGCGCAGCGTGCAGGAAGGTGTTGCCGTCGACCGCGATACTGTGTTCCGTATTGCGTCGGTGTCCAAGACCTTTGCTGGAACCGTGGCATCGCAACTGGTCAGCAGCAACATTTCGACCTGGGACGACCCCATATCGGCGATTTTGCCCTATAACATCGGTACTGACGCTGCGACCCGGGAGATGACCCTGCGACACGTGCTCAGTCATACCACGGGCCTGATGCCGCATGCCTTTTCCAACATGCTCGATGCCGGTGTCGCGTACAAAAAAATCCAGGAAAAATTCCACGAGATTCCTACCGTTTGTCCGCCCGGCCGCTGTTATGGTTATCAGAATGTGGTTTTCTCGCTGATCGCTGACGTCGTTGAGGCGAGCTTGCGAACCACCTATGATGATTTTGTTGTGGAAAATATCTTCCTGCCGCTGGGCATGAGTCAGGCATCAATGGGCTATGAAGCATTCCGCGACAACCCTAATGCCAGTTCGCCGCATCAGTACGGTCGCGATGGCTGGCGTCTGAGTTCCGTCAATTCCGCGTATTACACAACCGGCCCGGCTGCTGGCGTTAATGCCAGCATCATGGATATGGTGCGCTGGGCACAGGCCAATCTGGGTGGCTATCCGGAGGTTCTGCCGCGTTCCCTGCTCGACATGCAGCACACGCCCGTGGTGGAAACGCCGAGTGGCAACTATTTCAACCGCTGGCCAAAAGTGGAGCAGGCCTGGTATGGGCTGGGCTGGCGCATTCTCGACTACGATGGTATGCGCGTGATTCATCATGGCGGTGGCGTGCGCGGCTACCGATCCGAGATTGTGCTGGTTCCCGCCTACGATATTGCACTGGTGGTCATGTTCAATGCCGAGACCCGCCTCGCCAATGATGTGGTACCGCAATTCCTCGATAATCTGCAGGCCAATATCAACGCGCTGTAGTTGAACTTGTAAACGGTTGAATTTTTAAACAGTTGACCTGGTAATAAGTTGTCACTGGCACCAGGCTGGCCTGATATAAAAACTGATCTGAAACAAACAAAAGGTAATGTCATGAACGACACGATTGACCTGTTAAAGTCTCACCGCAGTATCCGCAAATTCAAGGATCAGGCTCTGCCTGACGGTCTGTTGGCAGAGATTCTCGGCGCTGGCCAGAGCGCTGCGACCTCAAGTTTTCTGCAGGGCGCAACCGTAATCAGAGTCAGTAAACCGGAAAGCCGGGCACAACTGGCCGCGTTCGCCGGCAATCAACCGTACGTGGAAAAAGCCGCCGAATTTCTGGTTTTCTGTGCCGATGTGCGCCGGGCTGGCAACTGCTGTGTGAAATACGAAAAAGCATTTGCAGGTGATTACACCGAGCACTTTATTATCGCCACCGTTGATGCAGCCCTGATGGCACAGAATACCGTTGTTGCTGCTGAGGCGGCGGGGCTGGGTATCTGTTATATCGGTGGCCTGCGCAATAACCCGCGCCAGGTGTCTGATTTATTGCAATTACCAACAGGCGTGTATCCGGTGTTTGGTTTATGTCTGGGGTATCCGGATCAGGACCCCGAAGTTAAACCCAGATTGCCGCTGTCGGTAATTGTGAAAGAAGAAGTCTACGATGACAGTCAGGACGCCGCGGAGATCGATGCCTATGATGATCGCATTCGTGAGTACTACCGCATGCGCACGGGTGGCGGCCATGGTGTGTGCTGGAGTGAGCAGGTTGCCACACTGCTCAGCGAAAAGTCACGACCGCATATGCGGGGATTCCTGGCCGAGCAGGGCTTTGGCATGAAATAGGGCGCTGTCTGGATGCCGGGGGCAGAATCTGGCCCCCGGGGTGTGTCAGATGACCCGGATAGCGCGCAATTGCTCGATCTGCTCGGCTGAGTAACCCAGTTCCTGCATGATCTTGTTGGTGTGTTCACCCAACAGAGGTGCCCGATGTTTGACCGCTGTCGGATTGCCGGACAGGCTGAAGGGCGTGGTCATCACCGGTGCCGGTTTGTCGGCGCCCGGATAGTCCAGTTGCTTGAACATGCCACGCGCGGCGACATGGGGATCGTCCAGCACCTGTTGCGGCGACATGACCGGGCCGGCCGGAATACGGGCTGCTTCCATTTCAGCAAGCACCTCTGCTGAACTGCGCTCAGCACACCAGCGGGCCAGGCGCTCACTGATCAGCGCGCCATTGTCACCACGGGTAATGTCATCCCGGAAACGCGGATCGTCCAGCCACTCCGGCTCACCCATCAGTGCCACCCAGCGTTCAAACAACGGGCCGCCCACAGACTGAATCAGTACCCAGCCGTCATTGGTTTTAAAGGTGTCAGCCGGGCCTGAGGTCTGCGACCGGTTCAGAGTTGCGGTGCGATTGCGTTCAATCATGGCCTGTTCTATCAGAGTGCCATTCATCATGGTCAGGGCGGTATTGAACAGCGATGCTTCAACAACCTGGCCTTTGCCGGTTTTCTGTCGCTCGAGCAGCGCCGCCATGGTGCCTACCGCACTCAGGCTGGCGGTACCAAAATCGATAAACGGGGCATAGGACTTTACCGGCTGGTCGGGTGTGCCGGTCATGAACATGGCGCCCGACATGGCCTGGCCCAGGCCGTCGAAACCGACCCGGTTGCTGTAGGGGCCACCGGTGCCAAAGGCGGAAATCATGGTCAGAATGATATCGGGTTTGATTGCGGTCAGGCTGGCGTAATCCAGGCCCATGGCCTGTAAGGTGTCAGGAGGCAGGTTGGCGACCACTACATCGGCGCTGGCTACCAGCTTTTTCACGACTTCGCGGCCCTCAGGCTTCATCGGGTTCAAGGTCATGCCCTGCTTGTTACGGCCCATCTGCATGAACAGGGCGCCGTCACCGGTTTCGCTGACCGGGGAAAGAAAACGGTCCTCACTGCCCTGCACTTTTTCGATACGAATGACTTCGGCGCCCATGTCACTCAGCAGGCTGGCGCAGAATGGCCCGGCAATATAGCGCCCGAAATCCAGTACCCGAATACCTTCAAGAACGTTGCTCATGTGTGTCTGTTGCTCCCGGAGTTTTTAGTCGCCCGGATTCTATCATAGCTGTGGCATCCTTGTGTTTCGGCGCCTGGACGCTGCGGTGCTGCAAGTTTTACCAATGCTGTCTCGCTTCTGGTACTCTTCAGTGTAAAGCCGCTGTCTGCAAACCCGAATAAAGTCTAAAGGTGGAAATCATGAAGTTACTGAAGCTGTTTCCCGTTATTATTGCCGCTCTCGTCAGCACCTCGGCGCTGCAGGCGGCTGAAAATCCGGGGTATGAGTTTGATCCCGCTCGCAGTCAGGGCGGTACTGGCAAATTTTATATGGGACGCGAGATTTCCGGAGTCATGGGCCATCAGGCCGCCGGCTGGCTGGAGCGGGAGCAGCGTACCCATGAAGAGATGCCTGACGAAGTGGTCGCCAATATGGGGCTGGAACCTGATGATGTCGTGGCCGATATTGGTGCTGGCACCGGTTATTTCACGTTCCGCATGGCTCCGCTGGTGCCTGAAGGCAAAGTACTGGCAACCGATATCCAGCCGGAGATGCTGACCTTGCTCAGGCAGCGCCAGGCCGAGTTGGGCATCAGCAATGTCGAGCCCTTACTGGGACAGATTGATGATCCGGGCTTGCCGGAAAATGCAGTCGATGTGGTATTACTGGTAGACGCCTATCACGAATTTTCCCACCCCTTTGAAATGATGGACGGCATCAATAACGCGTTGAAACCTGGTGGGCGCGTTATCCTGCTTGAATACCGGGCAGAGGATGACACTGTGCCCATCAGGCCGCTGCATAAAATGAGCGAGGAGCAGGTGGTGCGGGAAATGAGTGTGTTTGGTCTGCACTGGGACGACACCCTGGACTTCCTGCCCTGGCAACACATGCTGATTTTCAGCAAGCCAGAATAAGTCGTCCAGGTCCGGGGCGGTCGTCAGCAGCCTTAAAAGGTCTTGCGCACTTTAAGCGCCAGCTTTCGACCGTATCCCCAGCACGCATCTTCGAGTTCACTGATGTTGCCAGCTGCCGCCGGGCCGCTGTAACGAACGCGGTTACGGCAATACTCTTCGTTCAGCGTATTGTTGGATTCAAGCCTGAAAGTGACGTCATCGAACAACACCGTTGATACAAACATGGTCAGGTTGGGGCCGCCATTGGTGCGGTCAATGGTGTTGACCTCGATATTGCGCTCGCCACCGTTAAGTGGGTGGTTATAGTCAAATCCGTAATTCAGGTTCCAGTTCACCACATCGTGACGGAAGCCCATCTGGGCGCGGCCACGGCCATTGATGCGCTCGGTGGTGCCCAGTATCGGATTGGTCACCTCGGAATCAAACAGGTACAGGCTGGAGGAGACAATCGCGTCCGGCATGCCCAGCAGGCCCAGTCGCGTGCTGCCATCCAGATAAACGCCCCAGCGTTTGGCATCACCGATGTTACCGGCGGCGGAAACAGGGTTATCCGGGTTGGAAGAGGCGTTGATACGCCCGATCTGATCTTCCAGGTCGCGCAGGAAAAAACGGGAGCTGACAACACCGGCGTCATTGGGCAGACGATACTCCATGGTCAGCTCGTAACGGATTTCCTTGGTCGGCACCAGATTCGGGTTGCCGGCATCAGCATCTTTGTCGTTATCGTCGGTATTCGCCGTTGCCGTGAAATTGGCAAAGCTCAGTTGCTGAACCTCGCGGGCCACGGTCGCGCGCAGCTGCAGGGAGTTGGTGATGTTAAAGCGGTAATCCACCGACGGACGCCAGAACTGAAAGTCGCGGCTTTGGCTTAACGCGCCACTCTGGCTGATTTCCGAGGTTTCATAGACCAGGCTGCTCTCCAGCGTCATGCGGTCGTTGAGTGTCCAGTTATGGACAGCAAAACCTTCATAACGCATTTCTTCCACACTGGAGCCCAGGTTGGACAGGTTCAGTGCTGGTCGCAGGTCACCGAATTCGGGCGACGGTTCAGCAGTCCCCGAGTTCCGGCCGATCAGCAGACTGGAATCGAGAATGGTCTGAGCACGTTCGGCGCCCAGTTGCAGATCCTGATCCTCTGCCAGCGACCAGCTATAGGTGCCCTGCGCGATTCGTTCACGTGTCCGGCTGTTGGACTGAATATAGAGAGATTTATTCTCTGCTGAATTCGATTGCGGCGCTTCCCTCAAAAAACGCTCGCGGACGCTGTTGTCGGTCTCGTCATTTACCACAAACAGAAACAACAGGTTGGCACCGTCGGCAAATTCAAATTCGTAGTCGCCGCCCAGTTCCCAGTTGTTTTCCACGTTGTCGATGGGTTCGCGTTCAATGCGCGCAACAACATCCGTTGATTCCGGGTCACGATACTGCCGGGAGATGTCGACCGGGTGATCCGAGGTACCGTAAAGGGCGTTTAATTGCATGCGGTGTTGGCCAGTGCGGTAACCCAGCACGGTGCTGGCCTGGTAGGCCATGCGATCCCGGACCTCGCTCTGGTTCATGATTTCTGTTGGCGTCAGATCGGGTGTGTAGCTGGTTTCCAGACGTTGTTGGTGACCGTACTGGGGGTCTGCCTGCAGGCTGACGATGGCGGAGAAGTTGCCGGTCTGGCGGCTATGTGAAATGGACGCGCCTGGCTGTACCGTGCCGTCAGCGTGGCGATCAGAGCTGACTTCAACGGAGGTGCTGGCGCGCGTATCGGCATCCTGCAGTACTACGTTGACGACCTGGCCGGAACCACGAACCGCCAGATCACTGGAGGTGCCGCGAATGATTTCGATGCGCTCTACTTCGCGCGCGGCAATTCTGCGCAACTGATCCTGGGGTGAGTTGTCCTTGCCGGCCAGGCGCTGACCGTTAATCAGCAGGTCGCCGCCGCTGCCCAGACCGCGGCCGCCACCGCCGCCACTGAGGCTGACGCCCGGGATGCGGTCGATCATGTCGTTGACGGATACCGGATTATATGGCTGAAAGAAGGATGCCGGGTAAATAACGGTGGAGTCTTCAGCAGCAGAGGCGGCAATTTCATTGGCGTTTGCCAGAATGCTGGTATTTGATAAGCTGATTGCCAGCAGGCCCAGAGCGCCGACACGCAAGCGTGTGCTGAAAACAGAGGGCGCGATGACACGAGAAATGGGCGAGATGATGTGACGACGAATCATGATTGGTTCAGTCCTTGTTCCTTCGATACGAAGGGCGACAGCCAGAGTTTTGAAAGGGTGTTTTAGAATAAGTGTAATGTTATCAAAAAAGTGGCGTTCACTGTTGTAACAATTTGTGAGGAACTGGAGGCAGCTTGCCATATTTGTGGCCAAATACTGACGCAAAAGGTCTATTACCATGCGAATTCTGATAACGGGTGGCACGGGCTTTATCGGCTCGTGTTTAGCAGATGAATTGCTTGCTGCCGGTCATCACCTCACGGTGTTGGTGCGCGATTATGCCCGGGCTCGTCTGATACTGGGCACCGGACTGGAGCTGGTGCGCAGTCTGGATGAAATCAAACAGGACCAGAAAGTAGACGCGATCATCAATCTTGCGGGTGCCGGTATTGCCGAAAAACGCTGGACGCAGGCGCGCAAGCAGGTATTGCTGAACAGTCGTCTACAGACCACGCGGGCGCTGGTGCAACTTTGTCAACGCCTGCAGCATAAACCACAGGTCATGCTGACCGCTTCTGCAGTGGGCTTCTACGGGGCGCACGGCCCGGCGCCACTGACCGAAACCTCACCCGTCCATGATGAATTCAGTCACCAGCTTTGCCTGCGCTGGGAAGAGGAGGCACGCAAGGCTGAGGCGCTGGGAATCAGGGTCTGTATTTTACGGTTTGGTGTTGTCCTTGGACCCGATGGCGGTATGCTGGCGCGTCTGTTACCGATTTTCAGGCTGGCTCTGGGGGGGCGTATAGGCGATGGGGAGCAGTTCATGTCCTGGGTGCATCGCTCTGATGTCATCAGAGCGATGCAGTTCCTGCTAACGGCGGAGTCCGAAGCTGGCGTGTTTAATGTGACCGCTCCCGGCACCGTCAATAATCGCGAGTTTACCCGGGAGCTGGCTGCTGCGGTCAACAGGCCCGCTGTGCTGCCGTTGCCGGCAACGATGGTGCAGCTGATGTTCGGCGAAATGGGCGACCGGCTGTTGTTGCATGGGCAGAATGTGAAACCGGCACGATTGCAGGCCCAGGGATTTGAATTCAGATACCCGGAGCTGAAAACGGCACTGTCAGCATGTCTTTGCGATTCAGGGCCGAATTAAGGATAATACGGTGCCCGCGCGGCGGGCGCGCCACTGATGATGTCTGCCAGAGGCGGATTGTTATCAAACGAGCATTTTGCACACGCACGTGAGGGGGAGACCAAAGTATGCAACGCGAGTCAATGGAAGTCGATGTCGTTATCGTTGGGGCCGGACCAGCAGGCCTGGCGACTGCCTGCCGCCTGTTACAACTGGCGCAAGAGGCAGAAAAGGAGATTTCCGTCTGCGTACTTGAAAAAGGCTCGGAAGTCGGAGCGCACATCCTGTCGGGGGCTGTCTTCGAGCCGTCGGCACTGAATGAGCTGTTTCCCGACTGGAAAGAGAAAGGCGCGCCCCTGAACACAGCGGTGACCGGTGACGATGTTTATTATCTGCCCGGAGAGGAAAAGTCGGTACGTTTTCCAGACCTGCTGGTCCCCAAACCCATGCGCAATCATGGCAATTACATTGTTTCCCTGGGCAACCTGTGCCGTTGGCTGGCCGAGCAGGCCATGGAGCTGGGTGCAGAAGTATTCCCGGGCTTTGCTGCAGCCGAAATCCTTTACCACGAAGATGGTACGGTGAAAGGGGTGGCGACCGGTGACATGGGCGTTGATGCCAACGGTGAGAAAAAAGATGCGTTTGAACCCGGGTTCGAATTTCACGCCAAATACACCATTCTGGCCGAAGGCTGCCGGGGTCACCTGGGCAAGGAACTGATCGCCCGCTTTGAGCTGGACAAGGACAGCGACCCGCAACACTATGGCATCGGCCTGAAAGAGGTCTGGGAGATCCCGTCTGAGCTGCACAAGGAAGGCCTGGTAGTGCACACTGCCGGCTACCCAATGATTGGCGCAAGTTATGCCGGGTCCAGTGGTGGGTTTCTGTACCACGCAGAAAACAACCAGGTTTACCTGGGTCTGATTGTTGACCTTGGGTACAAAAATCCGCATATCAGTCCGTTTGACGAATTTCAGAAATTCAAGCAGCACCCGGTTATTCGCCAGTACCTTGAGGGCGGTAAACGCCTGAGTTATGGCGCTCGAGCGCTCAATAAAGGTGGTCTGAATTCATTGCCGAAAATGAGTTTCCCAGGTGGCCTGCTGATTGGTTGTGACGCCGGCACGATGAATGCGGCAAAAATCAAAGGCAGTCATACGGCGATGCGCTCAGGCATGCTGGCAGCGGAGTCATTGTTCGAATCCCTGCAACAGGAAACGGCAAAACCGGGCATTGATCTCACCGAATACGGCGAGCGCGTTAAATCATCGGCGTTGTACGAAGAGTTGCACAAAACACGAAACTTCAGCGCAGGCTTTCACAAGTTCGGGTTCTGGATTGGCAGTGGCCTGAGCTTCATTGAGCACAATATCTTCGGTGGCCACTTTCCGTTGACGTTCAAAGACAGGTCGCATGATTATGCGCAAATGAAACCGGCCAGTGAATGCCCCAAAATCGACTATCCGAAACCCGATGGCAAAATCAGTTTCGATAAGCTGTCGTCGGTGTTTTTGTCCAACACCAACCATGCCGAGGATCAGCCCTGTCACCTGAAGCTGATTGATCCCGAGGTGCCGATCAAACATAACCTGCCGGTTTATGATGAGCCAGCGCAGCGCTACTGTCCTGCGGGCGTGTACGAAGTACTGGACGATGGGGAAGGCGGCAAACGTTTTCAGATTAACGGCCAGAACTGTGTGCATTGCAAAACCTGTGATATCAAGGATCCGGCGCAAAATATTCAGTGGGTTGTGCCCGAAGGCAGCGGTGGGCCGAACTACCCCAATATGTAAGACTGACCGTGGCCGGGCGCGTCTGCGTCCGGCCACGGGTCGCTGGTTTAGCTTCGTAGTCGGAATATTCCGTCGGCCTGAACGGTCTGGTTGTTTATAAGACAGGGCGAGGTGGGTCGTTATGCGCGTAGTGCACTTGATTCAACACTCTATGGCCGTCGCAAGGTTGCGACCGTTGTGCCGTGTCATCATGATGGGCTTTGTGCTGGTGCTGCTGCAAGCGTGCCAATTGCTTAGCCTCAATCCTGGTTTTACTCCCGACACCGCGCTGGAACAGCGCATGCTGGACAACAGCAACGCAACGCCGATGCCCGCTGTCGATCTGCTGGCAGTTGACGGCGATCTGGCCGCATACATGTCGGCGCATGTTGACACTGAGCTGCGTGGTTGGGACCTCGTGATCCGGCTACAGGAGCTTCTCTTCGCCCCCGAGTTTCTAAATATCCAGTACGACGATTCAGCGAATTTCAGCGCCTCTGAAGCATTCGCGCGACGCCGCGCCAATTGCCTGACACTGGTCAATCTTTATATTGCCATGGCCCGCTATAACGGGCTGCAGGTGGAATATCAGACAGCCCAGGTCAGGCCGCAATGGGACCGGCGTGGCGAGTTAATGGTGATGAGCGAGCACATCAATGCCCTGGGCAGTCTGGGAGGCAGCGATCAGTATATCGTCGATTTTCTGCCCAATGTGCCGCTGCAGCATCAGACCGCCGAAGTCATTACCGATCAGCAGGCGCTGGCGCTGTATTTCAACAATCTGGCTGTTGATCACCTGGTTAATGAGCGGATAGACGACGCGCTGACCTGGTTTCGGTATGCGTTGGAGGCCGACCCCGAACTCGCCATTGCCTGGAATAACATGGGAAGTGCCTGGAATGCAGCGGGCGATGACGAACGGGCAGAGTACAGCTACATGAAAGCGGCCTGGCTGGACAAAAACTACCCGACAGCAGTGAACAATCTTGCCAGGTTCTATGCAATACGCGGCAACGAAACCGAGGCAGCGCGATATCGCCGGGCGGTGCAGCATTACAATAACCGAAATCCGTATTTTCACTATGCACGCGGAAACATAGCGTTCAACGATGAAGACTATGAAAGTGCGCAGACCCACTACCAGCGTGCAATACAGCGCAACCGGCTGGAGCCTGACTTCTACCTGGCCCTGGGTCTGACTTACCGGGAACTGGGGCAGGATGAGGAGTTTCAGGAGGCACGGGATCTCGCCGTGGCTTTGCGCGAATTGGGCGACCAGACCTATCGCACCAGTCAGTCGCGCGTCAGGCGGGTAGACAATCGTACCATCCTGCGCGCGAGCAGCGCTGGGTTCAGTGTCCGCTTTGACAATTGACAGCGGTACCGGCGACTAGCCGTCAATCGTCACATTGATAGCTACATTGTAAGGGCTCAACAATGCTTCAGTTTCTTCCTGCCGCGTTGCATCCTGCAGCGCTACTGTTGCGGTCAACCCTTTTTTGTTATCAAAACGAGTGGTCACCATCGCGTTGATATGTTCCCGCTCCAGATGCTCCTGAAGAATCGCTGCGCTGATCTGTTGCCGCAACGCAGGCCTGAAAATCTTGCCCACTGCGGTCATCGGCATTGCGTCTATAAATTCGATGCGCTTTGGTATGGCGGCGCGCTCTGACACTTCTTTTTCGCAGTAGCTCAGCAGCGCCTGTGGCGTTATCGTGCTGCCGGGTCTGGTCACCACAAACGCCATCGGCAATTCGCCGGCGTAAGGATCCGGCATGCCGACGGCGGTCGCACTGATGACATCCGGGTGCAGGTTCAGCGGCTCCTCGATCAGTTCCGGGTCAATGTTGTGGCCGCCGCGGATAATCAGATCCTTGGCGCGGCCGGTGAGATACAGAAAACCCTGTTCATCAAGGTAACCCAGGTCACCGGTATTGAACCATTCAGTGTCAACCCAGGCCTGTGCGTTGTCCGACTCTGCCTTGTAGCCGGCAAACACCTGTGGGCCTTTAACCAGTACCACACCGCTTTCGCCAGTCTTGCAGTCTTTGCTGATTCGGGTGCCGCTAAGCTGTGCGATTCTGACCCGGGAGTAGGGCAGGCGGAGGCCGACACTGCCGGGTGGTTGAAATTCCGGTGGCCGGGTAATCAGTGACGTGGTTTCAGTCATGCCATAGCCGTTGGTGACGGCAACCTGGTATTTCTCTTCAAAGCGTTGCTCAAATGCCGGGGATAGCGGGGCGGCGCCGGAATTAATGCGTTGCAGGCTGCTGGTATCTTCGTCGCCAACAGGCACTTGTGCCAGTGCCGTCAGTACGGTGGGTACGGCGGCAAAGCTGTTTGCCTGGAAGCGGGCGACATGGTGCCACAGGTTCTTGATCACCTCCGGGTTGCGAAAACCGGACGGTGTCATCAGAACAATGCGGTTGCCCGCGGCAAATGCACCAATTCCCAGAATGATGACACCAAAGATGTGAAACAGGGGCAGTCCGCACAAGGCGGTTTGCCGACCCAGATGCGAATTCAGCACTCGAGAAAGCTGGCCAAGGTATGCCATGTTACCGTGAGTCAGCTGGGCTATTTTGGGTTTGCCGGTGGTTCCGCCGGTGTGGAAGCAGGCAGCAATCGTGTCTGCTGTCAGGTCACGCTGCCGGGTCAGTGCTTGTTTGTCCTGTTCCGCAACCGCGGTATTGTAATCAATGAGCTTGATGTCGCGACCGGCAATCTCCGGCATGCTGCAAGGATCTGTCAGTCCTTCCTGATGGACAACCAGGATGGTATGGATATCGGGCAGATTGGGCAGGATATGCAACAGTTTGTCCCATAACGGGACGTGATCTGAAGGTGCCAGACAGGCAATGACGCGTGCACCCGCAGCCTGAATGATTTCTGCCATGTGGCCGGGTTCAAGCATGGGATTGATCGGGTTGGCAATGCCCGCAACCTGGCTGCCCAGAATCAGAGGGTGTGACTGTGGCAGTATCGGCAGCAAAATCGAGACCGCTTCGTCACCCTGCAGGCCCAGACTGCTCAACAGGTTGGCTGTCTGTCGGGTCACGTCGGCAAGGTCGTTGAAGCTCAGGGTCTGTGGGATTTCGTCGCGGCGACCAGTGAGCAGGAAATCCAGTGCCGGGTCGTCGCCATAAAGGGCAGCGCTTTGTTCGATCAGCTCGAACGCGGATTGAGCGGGGAATTGTGTAGCCAGCGGAATTTTTTCAAAGGCCTCGATGTCGGGCATTGTGTCGAGTATCGGGTTGTTCATTGTTCGGTGCCTCTCCTCCGCTGTTTTTGTGCACCGAGTTATATCATGATCAGCTAACCCGTGCGACAGCCATTTCGCACATCTGCAGCAGGCCCGTGCGATAGCTGGAATCAGGCAGTGTATTGATCTGCGCGCGTGCCAGATCAGCCTGTTCATGTGCCTTCTGGCGAGTGTAGGCCAGGGCGCCGGAGTTGCGAATAATGCGGATAACCTGATCCAGGTTTTCGGGGCCACCATTAATGATGCTTTGTTCCAGCAGCGTTTTGTCGGCACCACTGCTTTGCTGCAGGGCATGGATCAAGGGCAGTGTCGGTTTGCCTTCGGCCAGATCGTCGCCGATGTTCTTGCCCATCTCGGATGCATCGCCATCGTAGTCGAGTACGTCGTCCACTAACTGGAAGGCCATGCCCAGATGCATGCCTGCGGCCTTCAGCGCCTGTTGTGTCTCCGTCGGCGCACCTGCAACGATGGCGCCGCAGTAGGCAGCGGCCTCGAACAGGACAGCGGTTTTGTCGCGAATCACGCGCATGTAGTCGGCTTCACTGGTATCGGTGCGATGCTTGTTCAGCAGCTGCAGCACTTCACCCTCGGCGATGACATTGGTGGTATCTGCCATGACCTGCATGACGTCCATGTTGCCGATTCTGACCATGACCTGAAAAGCGCGTGAATAGATGAAGTCGCCGACCAGCACGCTGGAGGGGTTGTTCCATTGTTCATTGGCCGTGGGGCGACCGCGGCGCATGGCTGACATGTCGACTACGTCGTCATGCAGCAGCGTGGCGGTGTGAATGAATTCGATGACGGCAGCCAGCTTGACGGCATCATCGTTGGTGGCGCCGCAGCTGCGCGCACTGAGCAACACCAGAATCGGGCGCATGCGCTTGCCACCGGCATTGATGATGTAGTGACCGATGTTTTCTACCAGATCGACATTGGAATGCAGCTGCTCAACGATAAACTCGTTGACGGCCTCAAAATCAGTGGCAACAATGGCGCGGATCGTATTATGCACGGCTTCTTTATGCATTGGTTATAGTATACCGTCTATCAATAGGATGGCTCTGGACAGGATGGTGCGCCGGCAATGCTAGGGGCGAAGCGTTGGGCTGTCAAGCCGCCGCTGGACCAGCCACCATATTCCCTGCATAAATCAGTGAGAAATGCTTGCCACTTGCGCCTGCTTCTCGTAAAATGCCCGCCCTTATAGATTAGAGCGCAACGGCCATGGCCGCGGTGCTGTAGGTTTGGGCCCCATCTCAGTTGTCAGGGGCGCTGGCCAGAGTTCCCAAATACTGGAGTTTCATATGTACGCGGTTATTGAAAGTGGTGGCAAACAGCACCGGGTTGTTGAAGGCGAGACCTTGAAGTTGGAAAAGATTGAAGTTCCGACTGGCGAGAAGATCAATTTTGACAAAGTGCTGATGGTAGGTGAAGGCGAGTCCGTCAAGATTGGCGCGCCTTACGTAGATGGCAGCACCGTAACCGCGGAAGTGATTGCTCAGGGCCGCGCGCCGAAAGTGACAATCATCAAATTCAACCGTCGTAAGCACTACCGTAAGCGTCAGGGCCACCGTCAGTGGTTCACTGAAGTTCGCATTACAGGTATCAAAGGCTAAGTATTAAGGGGCTGAGTCAGCCCGGGAGTAGATCATGGCACATAAAAAAGCAGGCGGTAGTACCAGTAACGGTCGCGATTCGATATCCAAACGACTGGGTGTAAAACGATTCGGCGGCGAGCAGGTTCTGGCTGGTAACATCATTGTTCGTCAGCGTGGTACACGCTTCCACGCCGGCACCAATGTCGGTATTGGTAAAGATCACACACTGTTTGCCAAGGCACACGGTCGTGTACTGTTTGAAGTAAAAGGTCCGAACAACCGCAAATTCGTCAGCATCGTAGAGGCCTGAGGGTCTGCTGACCCGGTATTCCCGGCTCCTGCGAGCAGGGTTGCCAATGCGGTGATGTGATCAGTAAAGCCCTGTCAGTTGACGGGGCTTTTTTGTATGGGTGGTAAGCAAAGTGAAGTTTGTAGATGAAGCTGAAATCACGGTCGAGGCAGGCAGGGGCGGTAATGGCTGTCTGAGTTTTCGTCGCGAGAAATACATTCCCAGGGGCGGCCCGGACGGCGGCGATGGTGGCGATGGCGGCAGCGTCTATCTGGTAGGCGACAGCAATCTCAATACATTGGTCGATTTCCGTTTTCAGCGGCGCTACATCGCGCAGGCGGGGCAGGGTGGCATGGGCGCCAACTGCACTGGCCGGGCCGGTGATGACCTTGAGGTGCGGGTGCCGATCGGTACCAGTATTGTTGATAAATACACCGAAGAACTGATTGCTGACATTTCCGGGCATGGTCAGCGCGTGACCGTAGCCAAAGGTGGCTTCCATGGCCTGGGCAACACCCGGTTCAAGTCGAGTACCAATCGTGCCCCGACCAAACACACCAAAGGCACAGACGGCGAAGTCCGCACGCTGCAGTTGCAGCTTAAGGTCATTGCCGATGCCGGTCTGCTGGGTCTGCCCAATGCGGGCAAATCAACGCTGTTGCGCGCGGTATCAGCGGCGCGTCCAAAAGTGGCTGACTATCCGTTTACCACGCTGGTGCCCGGTCTGGGCGTGGTACGTATCGAGATGGAGCGCAGTTTCGTGATGGCCGATATCCCCGGTGTCATTGAAGGTGCTTCGGAAGGTGCAGGTCTTGGTTTTCGTTTCCTCAAACACCTGTCACGCACGCGTTTGCTGTTACATGTGGTCGATGCTGTGCCGCTGGACGAATCTGACCCGGTGGTTCAGGCCAAGGCCATTGTGGATGAGCTGGCTGGCTTCAGTGCCACCCTGGCGCAAAAAGAGCGCTGGCTGGTGTTGAATAAAAGCGATATGGCCGATCCGGAAGCGCTGGCTGAACTGAAACAGCGATTTGTTGATGAGCTGGGCTGGGATATTCCGATGTACCCGATTGCAGCCATTAATGGTGAAGGCTGTAAGCAGTTGTGCCACGACATCATGCGCTCGGTTGAAGAGCACAGGCGCCTGCTGGTCGATGACGAGGCTTATCGCGACGCCGAGCGCGAGCGTGACCGTTTGATGGAATTCGAAATCCGCCGCAGCATCGAGCAGACCCGCAAACGGCGCGCTGTTGATGATGGTGACGATTTTGATGACTTTGACGAAGACGATGATGACGATGATGGTGTGACAGTCGTTTATGAATAAATCCAGAGACGGTGCCGGCACGCGGCGCTGGGTCGTTAAAATTGGCAGTTCGCTGATTACCAACAATGGCACCGGGCTTGATCGCGATGCGATTGAAAAATGGGTCCGGCAACTGGTGAGCCTGCAGCAAGGCGGCATTGAAGTGGTGCTGGTGTCGTCTGGTGCCGTTGCCGAGGGCGTCAAACGACTGGGCTTGAAGAAACGTCCCCGCGAGATACACCTGCAGCAGGCCGCAGCCGCTGTGGGGCAAATGGGGCTGATCCAGGCCTATGAAAGCTGTTTCCAGCAATACGGCGTCCACACCGCTCAGGTTCTGCTGACCCACGACGACCTCTCCAATCGTCGTCGTTATCTTAACGCGCGTAGTACGTTGGCGGGCCTGGTCGGCATGCAGGTGGTGCCTGTTATCAACGAAAACGACACGGTCGCCACGGCTGAATTGTGTTTTGGCGACAATGATACGCTGGGTGCACTGGTGGCCAATCTGTTGGGTGCTGACACCCTGATCATTCTGACCGATCAGCAGGGCCTGCATGAAGCGGATCCGCGGACTCAGGCGGATGCGCCATTGATTGCTGAGGCCATGGCGGAGGACAGCCGGCTGCTGGCGATGGCTGGAGGCAGTGGCAGCCTGGGTCGTGGCGGCATGATTACCAAAATTACCGCGGCCCGTCTGGCTGCGCGCTCCGGTGCGCGTACCATCATTGCCAGTGGCAGAGAACCTGATGTGTTGGTACGGCTGGCCCAGGGAGAGTCCATTGGCACGCGTCTGCTGCCGGAGAAGCAGCCCATGGCGGCACGCAAACAGTGGCTTGCCGGGCATCTGAAAGCAAAAGGACAGTTGGTGATAGATGCTGGTGCGGTCACCGTGCTGCGCGAATCAGGGCGCAGTTTGCTGCCAGTTGGTGTGTCTGCCGTTAATGGGCAGTTTGATCGCGGTGAAATGGTGGTGTGTGTTGATGAATCAGGCCAGGAGATTGCGCGAGGTCTGGTCAATTACGACAGTCGCGAGGCGAGCCAGATCCTGCGCCAGTCAAGCCGGCAGATAGAAGGCATACTCGGGTATGTCGGTGATGCCGAAATGATCCATCGTGACAACCTGGTGCTGACTGAGTAGCAGGTTGCCAATGGCAGTGTTGAAACTTGAGTGTGGAGCATAAAAAAAGCCGGTCGAAACCGGCTTTTTTTATGTGCATAGCAATTTTGTGTGCATAACAAGTTTGTACTCATGACAAACCAGGCGCGCGAAAGCTCTAGTAGAGTCGGCTTTCGTTCGGGCAACAGTGTCCGACGGCTGCCGGACGCCGCGACGTTTTACGCCTTCAGTGCCAGTATGGCAGCGTTCAGACGGCTCTTGTGACGAGCAGCTTTATTCTTGTGAATAATGCCTTTGTCCGCCATACGGTCGATAACCGGTACCGCGCGATTGTAAGCGGCGGTGGCGTTGTCATAGTTGCCTTCCTGAACCGCAGTCACTACTTTTTTGATGTAGGTGCGAACCATGGAACGGAAACTGGCGTTGTGGCGGCGAGCGACTTCATTCTGACGTGCGCGCTTTCGGGCTTGTACGGTGTTGGCCAACTGATGCTCCTTACGATACTGTCAACGTGTGGCAAAATTCAAGACGCGGTACTATGCCGATAATTCAGTCTTCTGTCAAGGCACTGTGGCATAAACTATGACAGAAAATGCAGCACCGGGAAAGCCACAAGTTCGATCCATTATCGCCCCTCTGTCGTAAATTGGCACGTATGTTAAGCTATCCAGCACATTATGGTGAAACCAAAGGAGTATTGAACCATGAGTAAGATTGATATTGGTATCAACAAAGCTGATCGGACTGAAGTCGCGGACGGGCTGAAACGATTACTGGCCGATTCATATACGCTGTATCTGCAGACACACAACTTCCACTGGAACGTTGAAGGTCCGAGGTTTCGTGAACTGCACCTGATGTTCGAAGAGCACTACACCGAGCTGGCCGTCGCTGTTGACGATATCGCAGAGCGCATCCGTACGCTGGACGTGCCGGCGCCAGGCACCTACAAAGAGTTCGCACGTCTGAGTTCGATTGAAGAAGTGGATGGTGTGCCGGATGCCAAGCAGATGGTGGATCTGCTGACCCATGGACATGAGCAGGTGGTGAAAACCTGTCGCGATGTGCTGAAGCTGGCCAATGACGCGGATGACGAGTCGACGTCAGCCATGGCCTCAGACCGCATGCGCATTCACGAGAAAACTGCCTGGATGCTACGCGCCATCAACAAGTAATTACACCGCCATGGGGTGAGAGCCAGCCCGTCGAAGTGATCACGCTGATGTCTCTACCTGCCGGGGGTGCCCGGACCCGGCTCCGGGCACCCCCGGCAGGTAGAGGCGCCACTGACAGTGGAAGGGCTGGCTGCTACCACCGTTCGGTAAGCGACAAATTGATCAGAACAGCAAATACCAGGCCAGAAACACCAGACTGAACGCCGTCAGATAAACCATGCCGATCCAGGCCCAGACACTCATCCCCAGCGAAATTCCCTTGCCCCGAACCAGACTGAAGTTGAGCCAGGCAAAAAACGGCGTGGTCAGGAAGGCCAGTGTCATGGCAAAGGTCAGCATCGGACTGAGCGCACTCTGAAAGAACAGAATAATCGCCATGCCCGCGGTTGCCTGTCCCATGATCCATGCCGTCAGCGTCCCGCTGCGGCGCTCACCGCTGCTTCCTCGCAACAGGTGAAAAGACTCATCCAGTGTGCGGGCATAGCCGTCCAGTACCGCCAGCGTGGTGCCAAACATACACATGAACGCTATAAAGGCGATGAACAGGCGAGCCCAGTCGCCAATGGTGTTGGCATACATGGCGACCAGTTGCTGTGCAAACGCGGCGCCGGCCATGGCAATTTCCTGTTCCGTGCCATGTTGCAACAGGGCACCGAGTGCAACAAAGACAACGGCCAGAATCACCGCGACGGCATATCCCAGATTAAAATCAAACAGGCCGTCTGACAGAGACACCTGGGTCAGCTTCTGTTTTGATCGCAGCCACATCGAGCTGATGGCCGACAACTCAATGGGGACCGGCATCCAGCCCATGGTGGCGACAATAAACGCCAGCGCCGACAGCTGCCAGGGCGACGGACTGACATAGTCAGCCGGTGCCATTGGGCCATTTTGCCAGGCGATGGCCACGGCGATCAGGGTACAGACGGTCAATACCAGCATCAGTGCCCGCGACAGCCCATCCAGCACCCGGTAATGTCCGGCCAACAGGATCACCAGGCATATTGCCAGCAGAATCAGGCAGAGCAGGGTCAGGGACAGGTTGCCGGGAATAAAATATTGCAGCAGGCTGGCAGTCAGCAGTAACACACCCGCAGTGTTAACCGCGGCGGCGATCAGGTTCAGTGCGGTAAACGCAAGCAGCCAGCCGCGGCCCTTGGCCTGATAGCCTTCAACCAGGCTTTTGTTGTTCCAGAGCGTGTATTGCACGCCAAAACGGAAAAAAGGATACTTGAGAACGTTGACCAGCACGATCAGCCACAGCAATTGCCAACCGAACAGGGCGCCTGACTGGGTGGAGGCAACGAGGTGGGAGGCACCAACGGCGGCAGCGGCCATCACCAGTCCGGGACCGGTGGCTCGCCAGCGCTCTATAAGTCTTGATTTTTCCATAATATTTTTATTGTGAACCCGTCTTCTGATATCGTATTTTTTCTGGATGGTGCGATAATGCGCCTTGCGCAGCATAATGGAATGCAGGCCACCGGTACAGACCCCGGCAATTGAGAGCAGATTTTGACCAGCCAGACGACTGATAACCAGCAGCCCGAAACACCCGGGCCCCGCCGGGGGTTGTTGCGCTCCAGCGCCGTGACCGGCAGCATGACGTTTGTATCTCGGATTCTGGGCCTGGTGCGGGATATCGTGTTGGCGCGCGTGTTTGGCCCCGGGGATGGCGCTGACGCGTTTTTTCTGGCATTCAAAATCCCCAATTTCCTGCGCCGCCTGTTTGCCGAAGGCGCCTTCAATCAAGCCTTTGTACCAGTCCTGTCGGAGTATCGCAGCACCCGTTCGCTGGCGCAGGTTCAGATGCTCATCAATGCCGTGGCAGGTTATCTGGGCAGCGTCTTGCTGCTGATCACGGCGGTAGTGATCCTGGCGGCACCGTGGATTTCAGTTCCCATCGCCTATGGGTTCACCGCAGATCCGGTAAAATTTGCGCTGTTTGTCGACATGCTGCGCATCACCTTCCCGTATCTGCTATTGATCTCCCTGACCGCATTTGCCGGTTCTATCCTCAACAGTTATGACCGCTTTGCGGTACCGGCGCTGACCCCGGCTTTGTTGAATCTGTTTTTGATCGCTTCGGCGCTATTACTCAGTCCTTACTTCTCACAGCCGGAGATTGCGCTGGCGTGGGGTGTACTGATGGCGGGCATTGCACAATTGCTGTTTCAGTTGCCATTTCTGGTGCGCCTGCAACTAATGCCCCGGCCGCGACTGGTGAAAGACCACGAGGGCGTGCGCCGAATCATAAAATTGATGATTCCGGCATTGTTCGGCGTTTCTGTCAGTCAGATCAATCTTCTGTTAGACACCTTTATTGCCTCCCTGCTGGTCGCCGGTAGTGTGTCCTGGCTGTATTTTTCCGAACGTCTGATGGACTTGCCGTTAGGGATTTTTGCTGTTGCGGTGGCAACGGTTGTGCTGCCCAGCCTGTCGCGGCGCCACGCTGAGCGCTCCCAGGCGGAGTTTGCCGCCCTGCTGGACTGGGCGCTGCGGCTGATTCTGCTGATCGCGGTGCCCGCCAGTCTGGCGTTGGTGCTGTTGGCTCAGCCGATGATCATCACGCTGTTTCAGAATGACAACTTCACCGCCAGCGACGTGGTCATGGTGACCTACAGTCTGCAGGCATACTCGCTGGGGCTGATTGCATTTATGTGCATCAAGATTTTTGCCCCCGGATTCTATTCACGTCATGACACGCGAACGCCGGTACGCATTGGCATTATTGCCATGGTGGCCAATATGGGTATGAATATTGTGCTGGTATTTATGCTGGACATGGCCCATACGGGCCTGGCTCTGGCCACGTCACTGGCCGCTTATCTGAACGCCGGTCTGCTGTTCCGGGGCTTGCGTCGTGAAGGTGTGTTTGAGTTTCAGCCGGGCTGGGTATCGTTCCTGGTCAGGCTGATGTGTGCCAATGCTGTGATGAGTGTATTTCTGGTGCTTTACGCCGGCGATTGGCTGCAGTGGCTGGACTGGGGTACCTGGCAGCGCATCGCGCAAATGGCGATACTGTGTTTTGGTGGCATGGCATTGTATCTGCTGACCTTGCTGGTACTGGGCATGCGGCCTGCCGACTTCCGACGACAGGCCTGAGCAGGGCCGCCGGTCAGGGCTTGCGAAAGAGCAGAGTGAAGCGGTCGGTGCGACCAGTCACGTATTCGTGCCCCACTTCCAGCGTCAGATTGTCGGCAACACTGGCGTGCAGGTCGCTGAAGTCGACCAGTTCAAAACCGGCAGCCTGAATCTCCTTGATCACCAGCACCGGGTCAAGACGTCGGCCGTTGTCACGGTTGTCAGGCTCCAGGTGACGACGGGTATGGTCTATGACCCCATACAGTCCGCCTGAGCGCAGACTGTTGAATACGGCGTCGTTCAAGTGTGCCCGGCTTTGTGAATTCATGTTGTGCAGGTTGCGGAAAGTCAGCACCAGATCCAGCTCGTTGACATCAAATTCGAACGCTGCCAGATCGCGCAGCGTCATGCCTTCAGGTAGTGCCAGCACTTCGACTTCGTCAAAACCGGGTTGATTGAGCACGCGCTCAGCGACGTTATCGGTGCCAATGGCAACGTACAATTTGCCGCTGCCGCGCAGCGAGGGCGCCAGTATCTTGGTATACCAGCCGGCGCCGGGCACCAGTTCCAGTACTCGCATGTCTTCACGGAAACCAAAAAATTCGAGTGTTTCTATTGGCTTGCGTTCAATTTCATCGCGGGCGGTTTCCGCCGGTGTTCGGGTGGCACCCTGCATGGCCATTTCAATCTTGTTGCGGGTATCGGCAAAATCATCTTCCTGCGCCCATGCTGACGGATTGACCAGTGTCAGTGACATGGCCAGACCCGCCAGCAGTGCACTACCGGACTTTCTTACACGAGATCTCGCAATGGTTCTGATCATGTTCTCTCTCCAGATTAGTGCATTGGCTTAAACAATCATCGCGCTCAGGCGCGGGATACAAACTTGCCGGTGACGGTGCTGACTTTTATCTTCTCGCCGCTACTCAGGTATTCCGGTACCTGAATTTCCAGGCCCGTGTTCAGGACAGCCGGTTTGGGGCGTGCAGTTGCGGAAGCACTGCCGCCGCTGGACGGCGTGCTGACAATTTCCATGACCACTGATTGTGGTAATTCTATGCCCAACAATCTCTCGTCCATGATCAGCGCGGTAATGCCGTCAAGCTGGTCGGTCAGGAAGGGAATGTCATCCTCGATCTGCTCTGCATTGATACCGTACTGACTGTAGTCGTCGGTACTCATGAAGTACAGCGTGTCGTCTTCGCGGTAGGAATACTGGACATTCGTGCGCACACAGTCAGCGATCCTGACCACGTCATCGCCTTTGTAGGCTTCATCCAGTTTTTGCTGAGTGGCAAGATTGGTATAGCGCACCTTGTACATGGTGACGCCGCCCCGAGACGACGGGCTTTTGCCTTCAAGTTGGCGTATCAGATGCGGCACGCCTTCAATGTCGATGATCATGCCGCGTTTCAGTTCATTTGCTTTCATGACGTTGTATTCCTCAGAGCCATGCCTGTCATTCGCGCCGGCATCGAAATGTACTGTATCCCCGGCATCCTGTAAATATTGACAGTTGGCTTTGGTGACGGGCCGCTTTCGCTGTTGTCAGAATAAATGTATAACAGGCGACAGAATCTGACCGTTTAGCGAGCTGAGAGAAATGAGTGAGCTAAGAAAAATGAGTGAGTTGATAAAAATGCCCAAAACAAAACACGAAGTTGATAATTTTCACATTATTTCTGCCGAAGAGCTGCCTCAGCCGACGCAACTGAAGCGGGAGATGCCGTTAACAGGCGATGCCCTGGAAACCGTGCTGGGCGGCCACCGCGGCGTCAAAGGCATTCTGGATGGCAAAGACAGCCGGCTGGTCGTTGTTGTGGGTCCCTGTTCCATACACGATACTGCTGTGGCGATGGACTATGCCCGTCTGCTTAAACCGTTGGCAGATGAACTGAAAGACACGCTGTTGATTGTCATGCGCGTGTATTTTGAAAAGCCCCGCACCACCGTCGGCTGGGAAGGGCTGATCTACGACCCGCACCTGGATGGCAGCCATCGCATTGAACATGGCTTGCGCATTGGCCGCCAGCTCATGCTCGACATCAATGCGCTGGGTTTACCGATAGCGGTGGAAGCGCTGGACCTGATTTCACCCCAGTATCTGCAGGACCTGGTCAGCTGGACTGCAGTGGGAGCGCGCACCACGGAGTCGCCGACCCATCGTAAGCTGGCCAGCGGTATCTCGTCGGCGGTCGGTTTCAAAAACAATGTGGACGGCAGCCTGTCAGTGGCGGTCAATGCCATTCGTGCGGCGTCGGCGATCAACACCTTCATCAGCGTCACTGAAGAGGGCAAAGTGGCCGCCTTCCGGACCTCCGGTAACCCGCACTGCCATGTCATCCTGCGTGGCGGCAAAGAACCCAATTTTGAAACCAGTTTTGTCGCAGCCTGTGAACAAGAGTTGCGAAAGGCCTCCATTGCCGAAAATATCATGATTGACTGCAGCCACGGCAACTCACGCAAACAATACGAAAAACAACTGGATGTGCTGCAGGATGTGACAGCACAGATTGAAGCGGGCAATAATTCAATCGTAGGTGTCATGCTGGAGAGTAACATTCATGCCGGCAATCAGCCCATACCGGACGATCTGGAAGAGATTCAGTACGGAGTCTCGATCACTGATGCCTGTATTGACTGGCCGACAACGGAAGTGGCGCTGCGTGAGATGGCGTCGCGGCTGCGATCGGTGTTGCCGACCAGAAAGCGCGGTTGATCTCCGCCATCCGCCATGGGGTGCGATATTGCCGGAACCATGCCAATTGACTAAGATGAAGTGACCTGAAACCGATTTCAGATAAAAGGAGAGTCAATTATGACGGATTACAAAAAGGTTCTTGTCGCAGTTGATGGCTCGGAAGAGTCCGACAAAATCATCACCCGGGCATTGAGCATGGCCGCTGACAACCATGCCCAGCTGGATGTTGTGATGGTCTTTGAGCCGTTGGTGGGCGGATATTCCTTCGAACTCAATATGGCAGATTTCGAAAAAGTACAGAAGCAACATCAGGAACAGGTTGCCACTCAAATGCGCGCCAAAATGGCCGCTGTATCGCCGTCAGTGCCGACACAGCAATTACATTTTCTGCGCGGTAAGCCGGCCAGTGAAATCAAGAAGCTGTGCGAACAGCTGGGGACCGATCTGCTGGTTATTGGCAGTCATGGTCACAGCCCGGTGCGCGCAGTGCTGGGTTCCACGGCCAACGCGGTGTTACACGGCATCGAATGTGATGTACTGACCATTCGCGTCTGAACGCAGACCGGTGGCAGTCAGGCTCAGCGCTTGACTGCCTCGGCGATGCTCTGAGCCAGGTATTCAATATTACTGCTATTGATGCCGGCGATATTGATGCGGCTCGAATCAACCAGGTAAATACTGTACTGGTTAATCAGGGTTTGCACCTGATCTACGCTCAGGCCCAGGAACGAGAACATGCCTTTTTCCTGTTCGATAAAACTGAAATCGCGATCAATGCCCTGTCTGTCCAGTTCGGTCACCAAAGCAGAGCGCAGGCCATTTATACGTTCGCGTACTTCCGTCAGTTCCAGCTCCCAGTCACTGTTCAATGTGTCATCGGCCAGAATCTCGGCAACCACGCTGGCGCCATGATCCGGCGGCATGGAATAGATGGCCCGTGCCGTAGCTGCAATCTGACTGGCTGACGCCCGCGCGGCCTCGGAGCTGCCTGCAATAACGGTCAAGGAGCCTGTTCGTTCGCGGTAGAGTCCAAAATTCTTGGAACAGGAACTCACCACAATCAATTCTGGCAGTTTCTCTGCCAGCAAACGTACCCCATAACTGTCTTCGGCCAGGCCGTCACCAAGGCCCTGGTATGCCAGGTCAATGAACGGCGTAAAACCGTTGGTCTGTGCCAGCTCAGCCACGGCCTGCCATTGCTCATTGCTGAGGTCAGCGCCACATGGGTTGTGGCAGCAGCCATGCAGTAGCACCAGGTCGCCGGCAGCGGCTTTGCTGAGTCGCTCCATCATGGCATCGAAACGGATACCGTGGTTTTTGTGGTCGTAGTAGGGGTAGGTCTCTATTTGCAGGCCAGCCTCTCCCAGCAAGGGTACGTGATTGGCCCAGGTTGGGTCGCTGACCAGAATTTTGCTGGCGGGTCTGACTTTCTGGATAAATTCCGCAGCCAGGCGCAGGCCGCCGCAGCCACCCGGTGTCTGAAAGGTCACCCGACGATCGCCCAGCGTCTTTGTCAGCTCGTCACCCAGCACCAGTGACGCAATCAGCGTATTGAATGTCGCCAGGCCGGCAGGTGAGACATAGCTCTTGCTGGTCTGGTCTGCCAATAATCTGGCTTCCGCGCTTTTGACCGCCCGCATGACTGGGGTATTACCCTGCTCATCTTTGTATACGCCCACACCCAGGTCAATCTTACGTGGGTTGCTGTCACTTCGGTGCGCCGCCATCAGCCCCAGAATGGGGTCGGCTGGTAGCGGGTTGAGGCTGTCAAACATGTGGACATTCCTGTTCAAGAAGGTTGTTTTTGGTCATCAAAATTGCTGGCGCAGGGTTTGTGCTTTCAGGGTATTCTGTAACAACGAGACAATGGTCATGGGTCCGACGCCGCCGGGCACGGGTGTAATCCAGCTGCACTTGTCTTTGACGGCGGCAAAATCGACGTCACCGGCAAGGCGGTAGCCGCTCTTGGTGTTTGCGTCGGGCAATCGGGTGATACCAACGTCGATGACCACGGCGCCGTCTTTGACCATATCCGCCCCAACAAATTCTGCCTTGCCAATGGCGACGATCAGAATGTCGGCGCTGCGGCAGATCGCAGCCATGTCTTTGGTGCGGCTGTGGACCAGGGTCACGGTACTATTACCCGGATTGGTGTTACGTGACATCAGCAAGGACATGGGGGTGCCAACAATATTACTGCGACCGATCACCACGCAATGTTTGCCTTCGGTTTCTATGTTGTGATGGCGCAACAGCTCCATGATGCCATTGGGTGTTGCCGAGACAAACGTCGGCAGCCCCAGACACAGTCGGCCGACATTGGCCGGGCAGAAGCCGTCAACGTCTTTGGCCGGATCGATCGCCAGTGTCACCCGTGTTTCGTTGATGTGCTCGGGCAGGGGCAGTTGCACGATAAATCCGTCAATATCGGCATTCTGATTAAGTTTGTTGATTTCGGCGAGGAGGGCGTCTTCACTGACATCGCTGTCCAGACGTATTAGCGTGGACTTGAACCCGACGCGCTCGCAGGCCAGTACTTTATTATTGACGTAGGTTTCGCTGGCGCCATCACTGCCCACCAGAACAGCCGCCAGATGAGGAATTTTGCCACCCCGGGCCCGGAGTTCATCAACCTGCTCTGCTATCTGCGCTTTAAGCGTCTCCGCTGTCTGTTTTCCATTGAGAAGTTGCATGATGGGCCCCCGGTTGCGTAAAGCAGGCAATCATAAACGAGCGCTGGCAACGGCTCAAGCTACCATTTGCCGGTATTGGGCATGCTCAGCCAGGGCTCCTGCGCTGGCAGGGGATCACCGGCTTGCAGGAGCTCGATGGAAATATTGTCTGGTGAACGGATAAACGCCATTCGGCCATCGCGTGGCGGTCGGTTGATGGTGACACCCTGGCTTTGCAGTTCGGCACAGAGTTCATAGATGTTTTCAACGCGGTACGCCAGGTGACCGAAGTTGCGACCTTCGCCATAACTTTCCGGATCCCAGTTCCAGGTCAGCTCAATCTGGGCATCCTCATCGCCTTCGGCAGCCAGAAAAACCAGGGTGAAACGCCCCTGTTCATTGTCCCGACGGCTCACCTCCCTGAGGCCCAGCTTGTTGCAATAAAAGTCCAGGGATGCGTCCAGGTCGCTGACACGAACCATGGTGTGCAGGTATTTCATAACTCACTCCCGAGTGTAACGCGTCTGTGTTCATTGACGGCTTAGGGTCGTTGCTACTGAGGATCTGTCGCGGCTTCGAGGCGCAAGGGGACGTATTCACCCGACTGGTTCCAGTCGCCTTCGATGGCAACAACGTCGCCGTTGTCTGCCAGCACCAGCGTGCCATAGTATTCCGCCTGTATGCTGCGCATGCTGACGGTGATCTGTTGATCGCGAATGCGGATGCTGTCGATAGGCAGCCCGGTGCGGAACTGGCTCGGAATGTCGAGCGTGCCAGTAGGCGTGGTGTCACTGTCGGCCTGCTGAAAATTAAAAACTATCGTGATGGGATCATATTGCGCGGACACCAGCGAGCCCTGCCAGCGCCCGTTGAGGTCTTGTGCAACTGCGTTGATGCTGAGCAGCGCAGAGATAAACATGCCGAAGCACAGCGTCAGGGTATGGCGTTTGAGTTTGAAGTTCATCGAGCTAGCATAACGCGCGTTCAGGGATAAAAAAAGGGGGTTGTTGCCAGTCGACAACAACCCCCTTTTTTTATCCCGGGGCGCATACCCCGGGGACTGGTTATTTCTTCAGGTATTCAAAGGTCAGGTTATAAGCCACGTTTGTCGTGATAGGTCCGATCACGGTTTGCGTGGTGGTGGTGGAATTAAACCTGGCCCGATAGAAAACCCGGTCGCTGCTGACACTGGCTTCACTGATCTGGAAATCGCTGAACGTGCTGGCATCCACACCTTCAGCATCTTTCAGTGCCTTTTTGACATCTTCTTCCAGGTTGTCGACTTCATTGTCACCCGGTGCCTGAATGCTGTCGATTTCGAAGGTGAACGGTGTAGCGACGCCGCTAGTTGATACCGTTCCGGCAATGGTCAGCTTGTAGTCACCACCCGGAATGCCTGTATTGGGCTCTTCAATTGGGGTCACTGGTTGACCGGTCAGCTCGGCCAGCGTATTGGCGATGGTGCCGATTGTTACTGGGTCCCCGTTACCAAACGCGCCGCCCTGAACATAAACGGTATTATCCTTAATGCCGATGTAGATGCCTGTGCTGGCGTAGAAACGGTAAACATAACCGCCTTCCGTGAAAAACGCCGTGTTCGCTGTGGTATTGGGGAACAGATCTGCATACAGTTCTTCTGCCTTGGCAATCAGCGTGCTGACCTGGCTCATGTCTGGCGGTGTCCCGCCCAGCAGTGAACAGCTGGTAGCGTTACTGGTCTTGGATCCGGTGAACTGGCCCAGTTGAACATCCGCATTAGACAGGACAGTGGCGCCGGTAAAACTGCCTGAGCTTACATTTGACACGGCCAGTTTGACGCCGAGGTCAGCGATGCTCCAGACCGCTTCCGAGCCTGTTACAGTCGGGCTGCTCAGGACCAGATCGGCGATGCAGATGGTGCCGCCAGCGGCGATGACCATGTCGATGGTGGTGCCGTTTGCCAGAGGTGCACCGCTTTGAGTCGACGCAAAGGTCAATGAATAGGTTCCTTCCAGGGATGCCGGGATTGATGTTGACTGCGCCAGAACTGCGCTGCTGCCTATCATCAGGGCACCTGCAATGCAGGGGGCCAGTACCCGCCGCAGCGTTTTATTAAAAATTGCCATCTCACTTGCTCCATTGCCATATTGACTAGTTGAGGGTCATTCCACGGCGATAGAGTAGGGCAATCGTCAGTCTGCGGGCACCCCCTGATCGGGGGGCAGGGTTAACCGGCGTCGGAAAAATGCTACCATCCGGCTTTGGCAAATGGGCGATGCGCCTAACTTTGGAAAAACGGAATTTATGACAGCAGATAGCAAAAGCAAATATGTTCTGACCGTTTCCTGCCCGGAAGCGAATGGTATTGTTCGTGCAGTCAGCGACTTCCTGTTCGAACGCGGCGCGACGATCAGTGAGGCCGCCCAACATCGTGATCCGGTCATCGACCGTTTTTTCATGCGGGTGGAGTTTGAAGAGGTGGACGCGCACCTGCCGGCAACCGATAAACTGGACGAAGATTTTGCTGACATTGCCAGCCAGTTTTTAATGAAATGGAATTTTTTCGACTTGAGCAGACGCCCCCGGTTGCTGCTGGCCGTGTCGCGGCACGGACATTGTCTGAACGATATACTGCACCGCTGGAGCAGCGGTGGTCTGCCGGCAGAGGTCGTTGGTGTTGTGTCCAACCATGAGGACATGCGCGGGATCACCGAATGGTATGGGCTGGATTATTTTCACCTGCCACTGACACCCGAGACCAAATCTGCGCAGGAAGACGCGATGCTTGATATCGTCAGCAGCAAACAGGTTGATGTGCTGGCACTGGCGCGCTATATGCAGATACTGTCACCGCGCATGTGTGAAATCATGGCCGGGCGTACCATCAATATTCATCATTCCTTCCTGCCTGGCTTCAAAGGCGCCAATCCTTACCGCCAGGCCTATATGCGTGGCGTCAAGATCATCGGGGCCACGGCGCACTATGTGACCACAGATCTGGACGAGGGACCCATTATCGAACAGGCGGTAGAACGTATTGATCACAACTTCGATATTGATGAATTAATACAGATTGGTCGCGACGCCGAGTGTGCAGCGTTTGCCCGCGCCCTGAAGTGGCATTGTGAGCACCGCATCATCATAAACGGCAATAAAACGGTGGTATTTAAATAAGGTATCGACGTCGGCTCCGGGCGTGTATTACAGCTTTGTCACAAAGATGTCATATATCGTGGTTATAGTGACGCACATGTTCACTGAACCATTTTTGTTGCCCTGAAGGAGACCGAACCGATGTTGAAACTTAAACACGCTTTAGCTGCTGTTGCTGCCGCTGGCTCCCTGTCGCTGTGTGCCCACGTCGCTGCCGACGTGGATCCGGCTCTGCCCGATTACAACCGTGTCTCCGGTATATCCGGTAACCTGTCCAGCATCGGTTCCGACACGCTCAATAATCTGATGACCTTGTGGGCTGAAGAGTTCAACAAGCTTTACCCTAACGTTAATGTCCAGATTCAGGGCGCCGGTTCTTCAACAGCGCCGCCAGCGCTGACCGAGAGCACTGCCATGCTGGCGCCAATGAGCCGGGGTATGCGTCAGTCAGAGATTCAGCAGTTTGAAGAACGCTTCGGCTACCCGCCGACGGAACTGCCGGTCGCTGTGGACATGCTGGCGGTCTACGTCAATCGTGACAACCCCATTGAAAGCCTGAGCCTGCCGGAAGTTGATGCCATATTTTCAGCAACCCGTCGTTGTGGCTACAGCCAGGACGTCACCCGCTGGGGCGAACTGGGCCTTGACGGCGACTGGCAGAATCGCGACTTTGCGCTCTATAGCCGTAATGCGGTCTCCGGTACCTACGGTTTCTTCAAAGACAACGCCATGTGTGGCGGTGATTTCAAATCCAGTATCAATGAACAACCAGGTTCGTCGTCGGTTGTGCAGGGCGTGACCGAGTCGATCAACGGTATCGGCTACTCTGGTATTGGCTATCGCACGTCCGGGGTCCGCGTGGTGCCGTTGGCAGCCACTGAAGGCGGTGAAGTCTTTGAGGCGACGCCGGAGAATGCCGCCAGTGGTGACTATCCTCTGGCCCGATACCTGTTTGTCTATATTAACAAACACCCAAATCGTGACCTGGATCCGATGACGCGTGAATTCGTCAAAATGATATACAGCAAACTTGGTCAGGAAGTGGTCGATCGTGATGGTTTTGTCACATTGCCAGCGGTTCTGACTAACCGGATACTGGGTGAGCTGGGGATTGAATAAAGGGATGAGTCAGGCTGTCATGATGATGTCATGCAGATGAGCTAATCTGCAGACTCTCCCCTGGGAAGATGTATCGACAAGGATGTCGACTTTTCGGGAAATAAGACAGCTTTGTCACAAAAGCGTCATACAGAGCTGATATCATTCGCGTCGACATTGATGGTTGACTGCCGAATCAGACCCCAGATCCTGAAACGGCCCACACAAGAAGCCAGGACAAAGCTGACCAATGACCGACATTTCCCCAGATTTACCTGCCCCGGGCAAGAGCAGCAAAAGTCTGCTGCCCGATCATGCCCGACGTCAGGCGTTGCGCAAGAAACGCATGCGGCGCGATAAAATGTCACGCTGGGGCATTACCGCCGCGGGTTACGGCGTAGTACTGGCACTGGCGACCATTTTTATCTATCTGTTTTACGAAGTAGCCCCTATTCTGCGTGGCGCCGCGGTGACTCCGCAGGTCAATTACAGTATTCCCGACAGTCGCTCACAAACCTATCTGCTGTTGCTGGACCGATATGAAGAACTCGGCATCCAGTACACAGATCGCGGCGAAGCGATATTCTTTAATGCCAATACCGGTGCCGAGACGCAACGTTTTGCCATGCCGGTACCTGACTCGGCCAGTGTAACCAGCTTTGGGTCCGCTGAATCCATCTCCAATACCATGGTATATGGCCTCAGCAACGGTGAGGCCATTGTTGCCCGCCACGATTATCAGATCAGCTTTCCCGATGACGAAAGAATGATCACCCCGCAAATGCAGTACCCGCTGGGCGAGACGCCTATCCAGATTGACGAACAGGGTCGTGCATTACGGGTGCTCGCTGTTGAAAACATGCAACGTGGTGTTGGTGGCACAGCGGTGGCGGCGGTAACCGAAGATGGCCGCCTGCTACTCGCCAATATGACAACACGTACCAATCTGTTGACCGGTGCTGTTCAGGTTAATAACAGCGTGCACACTCTGCCGCCTTTCCCGGGCCGGGCACAAAAGCTGCTGCTCGACAAATCCCTGCGCAACCTGTTTGTGCTCGATGAAAGTGGTTTCGTTCACTACTACGATATTTCAACGCCGGCGCAGGCACGGCTGGTGCAGTCTGTTGATGTGGGTGCTGGCACTCAGGTGACCGCCGCTGAATTTCTGGTGGGTGCTGTTTCCATCGTGTTTGGTACCGAGCAGGGTGACCTGAGTCAATGGTTTCTGGTTCGTAACGAGCAGAACCAATACCGGCTGGAAGAGATCCGTCAGTTCAATTCTCACGATGCCGCGATTACTTCGATCGCGCCGGAATACACGCGTAAAGGATTTGTTGCCGTTGATGCCAGCGGCCAACTTGGTATCCACTACGCGACCTCGGCACGAACGCTGTTCATGGAATCTGTCACCGAGCAGCCGCTGCAACAGGTGGCCATCTCCCAGATCAATACCGGCCTGTTATGGCTGAGCGAGCAGGGTCAGGTAACCAATGCTGATTTGTGGAACGAGCATCCGCAGTTGTCCTGGGCCGCCATGTGGAACAAGGTGTGGTACGAAGGTCGTGCTGATCCCGAATATATCTGGCAGTCATCATCAGGGTCTGACGAATTCGAATCCAAATTCAGTCTGACACCACTGACCATTGGTACTTTGAAGGCGGCGTTTTACGCGATGCTGTTCGCCATGCCGCTGGCCATTGCCGGGGCAATCTACACCGCCTATTTCATGACACCCAAGCTACGCGGCGTGGTCAAGCCCAGCATTGAAATTATGGAAGCGTTGCCCACCGTCATTCTGGGCTTCCTCGCGGGGTTGTGGCTGGCGCCTTTTGTTGAAAATCATCTGCCTGCGGTGTTCAGTTTCTTCTTTTTGATGCCGGTCATGATGCTGTTGTTTGCCTACCTGTGGGGCCTGCTGCCAGGCTCCATACGCAACCGTGTACCCGACGGCTGGGAAGCGGCCCTGATGGTGCCGTTGATTTTGCTGTTCGGCACTGTGTGTATCCAGGCCAGCCCCTGGGTGGAAATATGGTTCTTTGATGGCAGCATGCGGCAATGGTTCACAAATATCGGCATTACCTATGATCAGCGCAACGCCCTGATTGTGGGCATTGCCATGGGCTTTGCTGTCATTCCAACCATTTTTTCGATCGCCGAGGATGCCGTGTTCACGGTGCCCCGGCACCTGACACAGGGGTCGCTGGCGCTGGGTGCAACGCGCTGGCAGACCGTGATAGGGGTGGTTTTGCCGACTGCCAGTCCGGGTATCTTTTCGGCCGTGATGATGGGCTTTGGCCGGGCTGTTGGCGAGACCATGATTGTGCTGATGGCCACCGGTAACAGTCCGGTGGTGAACTTTAATATCTTTGAAGGCATGCGCACGCTGTCGGCCAATATCGCCGTGGAACTGCCGGAAACCGCCGTGGGCTCGTCACACTTCCGGGTATTGTTCCTGGCGGCGCTGGTGCTGCTGGCGCTGACATTTATTGTAAACACGATTGCTGAAATCATCAGGCAACGATTGCGACAACGCTACAGTAATCTGTAAGCCTTACGGCAAGTGTGCGGAATCAACAGCAACGGCCGAATGTAGAGAGAAAATGGCATGAGACAATGGTTTAAAAGTGGTACTCCCTGGATCTGGCTCAATGGCGGCGCGGTTGCCATGTGCATGATCATGGTGATTGGGCTGATAGGCCTGATTGCGGTCAGGGGATTCAGCCATTTCTGGCCTTCAGACGTGGCCGTGATAGATATTAGTCGCGCCGAGGGAGAGCAGAGCTCCATTATGGGTGAGCTGGTGCGCAGCGAATCTGTCAGTGCGGCCGTGGCACGGGATTCGGGCGAAAGCGTCCCCGATGACATCGAACTTTTGACTCGCCATCTGTTTAAACTGGGCAACCGTGACCAGACCGGACGTGATTTTGTCTGGTTTCTGGAGTTGGGCATGTCACCCTGGCAGTACCCTGACGATGCGTTTGTCATTGAGCGTCGTGAATGGGGCAACTTCTATGGGCAGCCACAGGCGCTGCTGCGTGATGGCGAAATCATTGCCATGCCTGATGATGCTGACTTCTGGTCAGAGCTGCAGGCATCCGTTGACCGCAGCCTGGAACTGTTCAGGGAAATCCGGCGTCTGGAGCGCGGCGAAATCGGTCGTATCAATACCGGTATCGAGCGTCTGCGTCTGGACGAACGCAACCTTGAGCTGAATCCGCCGCCGGCTGACGTGGAAGCGCAGGAACGTGCAAGAATTGAAGCAGCGGCTGCGCAGTTTGACGCCGATTATGCCGTGTTGCGTACGGAGCTCGACGCCATCTATCAGAGCACCCGGCGGGATACACTGCGTATGCAGACCGCTGATGGTACCGAAGTCGATATTACCCTGGCGACCATTGTTCGGGTGACCGCGCCCAATGCGATGTCTGTATTCGCAAAAATGATTCAGTATGTCGAGCGTCTGTGGGAATTCATGAGTGATGAACCGCGAGAGGCTAACACAGAGGGCGGCATCTTCCCGGCCATCTTTGGTACCGTCATCATGGTGATGGTGATGTCCATTATTGTTACGCCCTTTGGTATTCTGGCAGCGATCTATTTGCGTGAATACGCCAGGCAGGGCACCATGACCCGCATTATCCGGATCTCGGTTTACAATCTGGCGGGTGTTCCTTCGATTGTCTATGGTGTGTTTGGTCTGGGTTTCTTTGTCTACTTTCTGGGCGGCAATATCGACGAACTGTTCTATCAAGCTTCGTTGCCGGCACCGACCTTTGGCACGCCCGGCCTGTTCTGGGCATCCCTGACGCTGGCGCTGTTAACGCTGCCCATTGTCATTGTATCGACCGAAGAAGGGCTGGCGCGGATTCCCAGTACTATTCGTCAGGGTAGCCTGGCATTGGGGGCCACCAAATCCGAGACCCTGTGGAAGGTGATTGTGCCGCTGGCAACGCCGGCCATGATGACCGGACTGATTCTGGCGATAGCCCGCGCAGCCGGCGAGGTTGCACCATTGATGCTGGTAGGCGTGGTCAAATTGGCGCCGACCTTGCCGGTTGATGGTACTTTCCCGTACATTCACCTGGAAAGAAAAATCATGCATCTGGGTTTCCACATTTACGATGTCGGGTTCCAGAGCCCCAATGTCGAGGCTGCCCGCCCGCTGGTTTACGCCACCGCACTGGTCCTGGTCATGCTGATTGTGATCCTGAACCTGACAGCCATCAGCATTCGTAACCATTTGCGCGAGCGCTATCGCAGCGCCGGTGATTAAACAATTAAAGGAAGAGTAACGCACGATGACAACTCAGACTGCCAACAGTAATTCCGGAACAACTGCCGCTCAGGATCGCCCGACGATCTCGGCGGCCGGCGCGCGCAAAGTTGCCGATCGCGAGGCGCTTGCCCTGGAAGATGAGACGTCCAAGATTGAGGTCAATAACCTCAATCTTTATTACGGTAACGATCAGGCACTCAGGGATATCAAATTGATTGTGCCGGAAAAACGTGTAACCGCGTTTATCGGTCCGTCGGGCTGTGGCAAGTCAACACTGCTGCGTTGTTTTAATCGCATGAACGATCTCGTGGATATTTGCCGCATTGAAGGCGAAATCATCATGGATGGCAAAAACATTTATGATCGTGACGTCGATGTCGCAGAGCTGCGGCGCAGCGTGGGCATGGTGTTTCAGAAGCCCAACCCCTTTCCCAAAAGTATCTATGAGAACGTGGCTTACGGCTTGCGTCTGCAGGGTGTCAGTTCGCGTCGGGTGCTTGATGAAGTTGTCGAAAAGTCACTGCGCGCGGCTGCGTTGTGGGACGAAGTCAAGGATCGACTGCAGGACAATGCCTTTGGCATGTCGGGTGGTCAGCAGCAACGTCTGGTCATTGCCCGGGCGATTGCCATTGAACCTGAAGTGATATTGCTGGATGAACCGGCATCGGCGCTGGATCCGATTTCAACGCTGAAGATTGAAGAGCTTATCAACGAGCTGAAGCGTGACTATACCATCATCATCGTGACGCATAACATGCAGCAGGCGGCCCGGGTGTCGGATTACACGGCATTCATGTACATGGGTAATCTGGTAGAGTACGGTGATACGGACACTCTGTTTACCAATCCTTCCAAGAAACAGACCGAAGATTACATTACTGGTCGTTATGGCTAGGTCTGGTTACTGAGTTTCAGCCGGCCTGATCTAGTGCTGCCACACCCATCCCAGTAAAGCATCGCCGAGTTCCTGCCCGGGACCGGCGTGTGCCTGGGCATGGTTGACCAGCGCCACCACCACATAATGTTTGCCGGAACGGGCATGGACATATCCCGCGATGCCGGCCACGTCATTCAGTGAGCCGGTTTTAATATGGCTGCTGGCGTGGCCATCCCCGCTTGTCATCCTGTTACGCATGGTGCCGTCGATGCCGGCCAACGGCAAGGAGGCAACAAATTCAGGCATGGTTGGAATCTGATAGCCACGTTGTAATACAGCCCCGAGCATGTCGGCGGTCAGCGTGGTGTCGCGACTCAATCCGGAGCCATTTGTCATCACCAGAGCGCTGCGATCAATGCCGACGCCGTCCAGGTATTGCTGCACCGCCTCAATCCCTTTGTCGATGGATGCAGGTACGCCGGCGTGCTGAAGACCCAGCGTCAGCAGCAGTTGACGCGTCATCATATTGTTACTGAATTTATTGATGGACTTGATGATGTCGCCAAGTGGTGGTGATTGCCAGACCACAAATGGCGTGGCGTCGGCTGTGGCGAGGCTGTCCAGGCTGCCCTGACGGAGTTGTCCGTCAAACTCGCCGCCCAGTTCCCGCCATAGGGCCTGAAACAGGCCATAGTTGTACTGTGCCGGATCTAACACGGCCCGCGTCATACTGTATTCGCCACATCGGCTGGGGTGCTCACCACTGAATGTGACCGTGTTGTTTTCAGAGTTTTCGCTGAAACTGATGCCGCGCTGATAACCGGTACAGGTGCCGTCGCGCTGCCGTAAGCGGTTGTCGATGCGCAGATTGGGCAAGGCGGGGTCGCTGCGAACAATTACATCGCGGCCGTTGGTGTGAGGGTAGAAGAAAAAGTTGACGACCTGAAAGTTGAAAAGCAATGCTTCAGGCGCGACGTTGTAGGCCCGCCCTGACTGATTGTCGACCGGGCTGCCGGCCAGCATCGTTGTATCGAACAGACTGTTATCCAGAATCAGGTCGCCGGTGATGTGTTGCACGCCCCGGCGCCGCAGAATTTTTAACATGCTGCGCACATGTTCTTCTACCAGAAACGGGTCGGCGCCGCCTCTGATCAGCAGATCGCCCTGCAGAGTACCGTCACTGACAGGACCCAATGCATACACTTCGGTTTTCCAGGTGTAGTCGCTGCCAAGCACTTCGAGTCCGGCGAGGGTAGTCAGTGTTTTGATGGTGGATGCGGGGTTCATCGGTTGGTCGGTATTGATGGCAAGCACGGGTGTCGGGTTGCCCACCTCCTGAACCAGCAGGGTGTAGGCATCGGCCGGGAAATTATGGCCGTTGGTGATTATTCGAATTTCCGGTGGAATATCGCCGATGTCCTGTGCGGTGGCCAGATGTGGCAGTACGCTCTGGGTGAGGAGCGCGGCAACCAGGATGGCGGCTTTGTGGATGCTGTTGAAATGCATGTCGGGCTGTTCTTTGTGGTTGTTGACGGTAAGCACTGTCGCTGACGTGAGCATTGTCGTCAAGGGCTTCTTGTTAGACTAAATGCCTGAAGGCCGGACCGGGCGGTGGCGCATAGTGGCTCTCGGGGACGCCCATGAACCCGTCCCTGGGGGGCTCGGATGCGACCGTCCAAGGGTCGCATACGCCCCTCAAGCCACCATGTGCCACCGCCCGGCCCTCAGCTGATGCAACCCTGAAACTGAGAATAGTCAAGTTTACTGCACCTCCATAATGCTCTTTTTCACTTTTGTCGTGCCCAGTTGGGCGTCGAACATATCGAGTGCTGCCTTCACACGGGCGCGTGTAAACGATGGTGGTGTCAGACCCTGATCAGGTTGGGCGGACAGAGTGGCGCTCAGGGAATCGTAGGTTGCATTAACGTCGGCGCTGGCAAAGTCATGATTCTGACCCTCCTCGCAGTCGACAAAGCCACTGCGGCGTTCGCGTGCCAGGCAATCCGGGTGGGTACCGCGGCTCCGGCGATCCTGTTCGGCGCGATTCCTGGCTGCCGTGCGCAGGTCGTTCAGTGATGGCAGTGGCACTGGTTGCGTCGAAGTGGGTGGCAGATCCGGATTCCCGGCAGGTTCATCGCGTTGCGGCTCTCCGGCAATAGTTTCAGTGGGTGCAAGACTGGGGGGAGCGGCTGAAGGTGGGGCGGGCTCAGTCGGGGTTGTTGCGTCCACCGAATCTGCCGGTGACTCGGCTTCAGTGGTCGGCGGTGGTTGCTGAAAGCGGATCTGGATGCTGGGCCGGAGCACGGCCTGCTCAATGGTGCTGCCATCACGTTTTGCGGCCAGCGCGGCTATGCCAAACAGTGCCAGATGCGCGAGCACGCTGAGCAATAGGGTAATGGGCAGGGTCCGGTGCCGCCCCGGCGAATGCCGCTCGTCGGGTTCGTTGTCCAGCAGCAGGTCCGACAAGATCACGGGTTCGTGTCTGGCGTCCTGGGCAGTGGTCGCATTCCGGGCGAGGGGTGTGAGCATGGGCTGGTTTATTGTTCTGTCTGGCAATGCCCATTGGACTGCCTTTTTGGCTGTCTCAGTTCCTCAACCTGCCAGCATTGGCGCCAGGAATCGGGCGGTATGTGACTTCCTGCTTCGGGCTATTTTTTGCGGTGGTCCCTGTGCCACAATTTTACCACCGGCTTCACCGCCCTCCGGGCCAATATCAATGACCCAGTCTGCTTCGGCAATGACGTCCAGATTGTGTTCGATGACAATCACGGTATTGCCGGTGTCAACCAGCCGATGCAGTACCCGCAACAGTTTTTCGACATCTGCCATGTGCAGCCCGACAGTGGGTTCATCCAGCACATACAGTTTGTGTGGCGGCTTGCTGCCGCGCAGGCTCAGATGTGGCTTGGCCTTGGCCAATTCCGCCACCAGTTTGATGCGCTGTGCCTCGCCGCCGCTCAGGGTCGGACTTTGCTGACCCAGGGTCAGATAGCCCAGGCCTACGTCCTGTAGCAGGCGCAAGGGGTGATACACGGAAGGTACCGGTTCAAAAAACGCCACCGCCTGGTCGATGTTCATGGCCAGCACTTCGCCGATATGTTTGCCTTTGTACAACACAGTCAGGGTTTCAGCATTAAAACGCCAGCCGCCACAGTCTTCACAATCAACCCGGACATCAGGCAGGAAATTCATTTCAATTTTCTGCATCCCGTTGCCGGCACAGGTTTCGCAGCGGCCACCGGAAACGTTAAAAGAGAATCGTCCCGGCAGGTAACCGCGCAAGCGCGCATCAACTGTGTCGGCAAAGAGTTTTCGTATCGTATCCCAGATGCCAATGTAGCTGGCCGGGCAGGACCGCGGGGTTTTGCCGATAGGTGTCTGATCGACCTGCAATATGGAATCAATGTCCTGCCAGCCGCTGATGTCATCACACCCGTGCCACTTGATGGCTTTGCGTTTTTTACCTTTCTGCACCAGTACCTGTCGCAGATTGTCATAAATCACCGAACGAATCAGGGTGCTTTTGCCGCTGCCGCTGACACCGCTCACCGTCACCAGGCGTCGTAACGGTATGCTTAGTGAAATATTGCGCAGGTTGTTCAGGGTCGCGCCCAAGACTTCCAGTGACACAGGCGGCAGTCGGTCTCGTGCCTCTTGGTCGCGAAGTGACAGCAATGGATGACGCAGAGGCTTGGCCAGAAACTGGCCGGTCAATGAGCGTTTGCTCTTTTTGATTTGAGAAAATGTGCCGGATGCCACAATTTCACCGCCCAGAATGCCGGCGCCGGGCCCTACGTCAATCAGGTAGTCTGCTTCGGCCATGGTGGCATCGTCATGTTCTACCACAACCACGGTATTGCCATGTTGCTGCAATTCGCGCAGGGTTTTGATCAATAATTCATTGTCGCGGGCGTGAAGACCGATGGTCGGTTCGTCAAGAATGTAACACACACCCTGCAGGTTGGAGCCAAGCTGCGATGCCAGCCGGATACGTTGTGCCTCGCCACCGCTGAGTGTGGGTGCTGCCCGGTTCAGGCTCAGATAACCCAGGCCTACCTTTTGCAGAAATGCCAGACGGCTGTTGAGTTCAACAACCACATCACGGGCGATGGATTGCTGCTTTTTGTCGAGGCGTATTTGTGCCAATGCCTGGTCTGCCTTGTCTACTGACAGTGCAGTCAGGTCGGCGATGCTCCATTGCTGGAAGCGTACCGCCAGCGCTGTCGGGTTAAGGCGGCTGCCTTTGCACTGATTGCAGGTCTTTCCTGTCAGGTCGGGATCACTGTCCAGCCATGTGGATTCTTCGCCGGTTTGTTCTTCATCAAATTGCGCGATCACTTCGCCGGTGCCAAAACAGCTTTTGCACCAGCCGTGACGCGAGTTGAATGAAAACAGACGCGGGTCCAGATCATCAAAACTGTCGCCGCATGAAGGGCAGGCTCGCCGTGTCGAAAACAGGCTGTCTTTGCGCGATTTCTTGCTGGTCTTGTTTGCTGCCACCATCAGCAGGCCGTTGCCCACAGCCAGTGCCTTGTCAACCAGGGCGGTGAGTGTCTGCTCGTGGCGGGCGTCTACCTGACAGCTACCAATGACAACTTCTATGTTGTGTTCCTTGTAACGGTCCAGCACTGGCCAGTTGTCGGCAGGCAGGTAGTCGCCATCAACACGCAGTTCTGCAAACCCCTTGCTGACGGCCCAGGCTGCCAACTCTTTGTAGATACCCTTCCGGGCGACAACAGCGGGTGCCAGTATGTTGATCTCGATACCTTTCCAGTCTTTCATCAATCGCGCCAGAATCATTTCGCGGCTTTGTGGTTCAATGGCAACATCACAGCGCGGGCAGTATTGAGTTCCCAATTTGACAAAAATCAGGCGCAGGAAATGATAGATCTCGGTCAGTGTCGCCACGGTGCTCTTGCGGCCGCCGCGACTGGTACGCTGCTCGATGGCGACCGTAGGGGGAATGCCATGAATGGCATCAACATCGGGACGTGTGGCAGGTTGCACGAACTGTCTGGCGTATGCATTCAGCGACTCCAGGTAGCGCCGTTGCCCTTCTGCAAAAACAATATCAAAGGCCAGGGTGCTTTTGCCGCTGCCGCTGACGCCGGTAACAACGGTGAACTGATTCCACGGAATGCTGACATCGACATTCTTGAGATTGTGCTCGCGGGCATGATGGATCTGGATGGCAGGCACGGCTTTGACTGATTTGCCGCGTTTGGCGTTGTCGCGATTTGCTCTGGCACCGGCCTTGCGGTTGTCCTGTTGTTCGGCGTCGTATTGTACCAACGCTGCAGCGGTATGGCCGGGTTTGCCGGCGAGAAAATCGTCGGGGCGACCTTCGGCAACCACGTTGCCGCCACCCTCGCCACCTTCGGGGCCAATGTCGATAATCCAGTCGGCACTGCGAATGACGTCAAGGTTGTGTTCGATGACAAGCAGCGAGTGGCCCGCATCAATCAACTTGCGGAATGCTGCCAGGAGCACGCTGATGTCGTGGAAATGCAGTCCGGTGGTGGGCTCGTCAAACAGGAACAGCATGCCCTGCTGTTTTGTACTTTTGCGTTTGCCTCGCTGGCGAGCGACGTCGGCGAGGTGACCTGCCAGTTTCAGTCGCTGCGATTCACCACCGCTGAGGGTCGGCACCGCCTGGCCCAGTTGCAGATAGTGCAGGCCAACATCGACCAGGGGTTGCAGGCAACTTACGACGTCAGCATCCTCGGCAAAAAAAGTCAGTGCTTCACTGACAGTCAGTTCAAGTATGTCAGCGATGGAAAGTGCTCGCGTGTCATCGCGCGGATCAAGCAGAGTAATGTCGAGGATTTCGCGGCGGTAACGACGACCATTGCATTCGCTGCAGCGCAGGTATATGTCACTGAGGAATTGCATCTCCACGTGCTCAAAGCCGTTGCCCGCACACACCGGGCAACGCCCGTTGCCCGAGTTAAAACTGAAGATGCCGGGTGTATAACCACGTTCTTTTGCCAGTGGCTGATTGACAAAACGTTTGCGGATGACATCGAACGCACCCACGTAAGTAGCCGGAATTGAGCGGGTGGTTTTGCCGAGAGGGCTCTGATCCACCAGCATCACGGTATCCAGGTGCTGATGGCCAGTGATGGATTGATGCTGGCCGGGCGCTTCAGTGGTAATGCCGTACTCACGGCACAGACCACGGTAAAGTACATCACGCATCAGAGTGGACTTGCCCGAGCCACTGACGCCAGTCAGACAGCACAGACCATTCAGAGGTATGTCGATGTCAAGTTCACGTAAATTGTGTTCACTGGCGCCTTTTATGGATATATGTCTTGGTTCAGGTATACCTCCTGCAGCATCGGCTGGCAGCAGATCCTGAACATTGCGTTCGCCGCGCAGATATTGTCCTGTCAACGAATGTCGGTCGCGCAGCAGTTGTGCCGGTGTGCCCATAAAACGTACTTCGCCACCACTTTTTCCCGGTCCCGGCCCAATATCGATGATCAGGTCTGCCGCCAGCATGACCTGGGGATCATGTTCAACAACGATCAACGAGTTACCGGCATCGCGCAGACGGTGCAATATATCGACCATGCGTTGCATGTCGCGTGTATGCAGGCCGATGCTGGGTTCGTCGAGCACAAACAGCGTGTTCACCAGGGAAGTACCCAGTGCTGTGGTCAGGTTGATGCGTTGCACTTCACCACCGCTCAGGGTTCGTGACTGCCGGTCAAGCGTCAGGTAGCCCAGTCCGACATCAAGCAGATAACTCAGGCGAGAGCGGATTTCGGTCATCAACAGGTCAGTTGCCGAATCCAGTGATGATGGCAACACAAGCTGCTCAACAAATTCCGCACATTGGGCCAATGGTAACTGCATCAGCTCATGGATGGCGTATTGCTGCCCGGAGCGCTTTTTATTGCGCGTTGACGTTTGCACCAGTTTCCACCAAAGCGCTTCCGGTTTGAGTCTGGCACCGTGACAGGCACTGCACTCGGTATAGGCACGATAACGCGACAGCAATACCCGGATATGCATCTTGTAGGCTCGGCCTTCAAGCCAGTTAAAGAACCGCCGTACGCCATACCAGACGCCGTCTGCCCATGGGCCTTCGCCCTCAAGCACCCACTGTTGGTGTTTTTTGCTGAGTTCCCGCCAGGGCGTGTCCAGTGGAACTCTGCTTTTACGCGCTGCCTTCTCCATGTCGAGCTGGCATTCATGGTAACTGGGGCTTTGCCAGGGTTTGACCGCGCCTTCGCGCAGCGTTTTGCCCTGGTCGGGAATGACCAGATCAAAATCAACGCCAATGATGCGACCAAATCCCTTGCAGCTTTCGCAGGCGCCGATTGGCGAGTTAAACGAGAACAGGCTGGGTGACGGGTCATTAAACTCAAGGTTGCAGTCGGCGCAGTGCAGTCGGCTGGAGAAGCGCGTGACTTTCTCCGAGTCGGACTCCGGTGCTGCGTAAATCACCACATGGCCGCTGCCGTGATGCATTGCGGTTTCAACGGCTTCGGCCAGACGTTCCCGGTTTTGTGGGGTCAGGCGCAGGCGATCCTGAATGGCATGGACCTGATTGTCGACCGTGTTCTGGATGCGCGTGTAGCCCTGCTGTGTCAGCCATTGCATGATCTCTTCGTCACTGAAGTTGTGAGGCACCTGAACCGGCAGGCAGATATGCAGGCGGGTGGACGGCGCAACTGACTGATAAAGCGCATCAACAATGGACTGCGTGGAGTCACGTTTAACTTCCTGCTGGCATTGCGGACAATGCAAATGCGACAGACGTGCGTACACAAGTTTCAGGTAGTCATTCAGCTCGGTCATGGTGCCAACGGTCGAACGCGAGGTTCTGACCGGGTTGGTCTGGTCGATGGCAATGGCGGGGGGAATGCCTTCAATGCTGTCGACAGCGGGTTTGTCCATGCGATCAAGGAACTGTCTTGCGTAGGCCGAGAATGTTTCCACATAGCGGCGCTGACCTTCAGCGTAGATGGTGTCGAAGGCAAGCGTTGACTTGCCAGAGCCGCTGACACCGGTAATGACAATAAGCTGGTTGACCGGCAACTCAAGGCTCAGGTTTTTCAGGTTGTTCTGGCGCGCGCCGCGAACGACGATGGCGTCGATAGCAGCGGTTTTTCCACGTCGCTTCGCGGAGGGCTTTTTACCGGGCGTCGCTGTGGGCGCATTACCTTGCTTTGCTGTGGGCACTTTGCTTCGCTTCGCTGTAGGCACTTTACTTGGCTTCGCTGTAGGCACTTTACTTGGCTTCGCTGTAGGCACTTTTGTCTGGGTCCCGAATGGTTTAAATAAATAGGTGGTTCGAGTAAAGAGATGGTTCAACTATCCAGGTGCTTTAACCAAATAGGCGCTGCAAATGGGCATGAGTTCAGCCGGACAGGTGTCATTGACTATCGATCGCGGCCTGAATGCGCTGGCGGGTTCGCTGGTAATTGTCACTGAAGTCACCGCCCAGCTCAATGGCTTTTTCCGCCAATGTCATGGCCTGCTCCAGATCCTGTTGTTGCAGACGTATCTGCGCCAGATTGTTGTAGGCGGGCGCGTAGTCGGGGTGGGCGTTGATCGTACGCTGGTAGTGAATCGCTGCACCGTCAGTATCGCCCTGACCATACAGCAGGTTGCCATAACCCATCAGTAGATTGTTGTTGTCGGGCCAGCGAGTCAGGCCACTCTGGTAAGCCGGGCTGACCAGTTCGACGGGGTTGTTGCCTTCCAGGGCGACAACCGCGTTGAAGTAACGATCCGGCTCTGCTGCCAGCGGCACAATGCCTGGCTCCACAACCAGCACGGCCCAGTGATCGGCTCGTGCCCAGGTTCGCTCGAATGTTGCCAGTGACACCTGGTAGTTTTCAGTGAGAGCCGAATTGAGTACCACCAGGCCTTTCTGCAGGTCAAAACCCTTGACTACGGCAAAGTGCCATTGTGGATACCAATCCAGTCCCAGATTCTGCATGACCAGTACCGGATGACCACGTCTGACTTCGCTAAACATGGCCTGTAGCGTTGGCGGTAATTGATAGGCGAGGCGGCCGTAACTGCGGGCTGCCGCAATCATTTCAACCTGAAACGATCCCTGGCGTTCTGGCACATAGACCAGAGGCACCAGTTCTTCCGGGTTTACCTGTAGCTGGCTGGCGCCGAGCACAGTGGCCAGTGCGGCGGGACCGCACTGGTAATCTTCCTGTGGATGGAAGGGCACATCGGGTACAAGAACAGCATCGTTGAATTGTGCTGGCCTCTCGCGCAACAACGCCGCAGATTGTGGCGGTGTCACACAGGAGGCCAGTACGATGATACTAAACAGACTCAACAGCAGCTGTTTCATGCGTTTCGTGCCTGCAGGCTTAAACGCCCGGGAAAATGTCGGTTACACCGGCAAGGTCAAGCAGGATAAAAATCAGCAGAATGGTCAGCACCGCGCCCAGTACACCTTCACCGGCGGGGAGCTGATCAAGTTGTCCCTGAATCTGCAGCAGTTCAGCTTCAGTCAGGTTGTTGATACGGTTTTCAATGTCGCTTGCGCTGATACCATAGGCCATCATGGTGCTTTGTACATCTTCACGTGCCATCAGGCTCATGACGCTGTCGCGCTGCATTTGCAGTTCTGACTGCATCGCCAGTTGCTTGTTGTCAACCATGTCCGCAGACGCAGGGGCATGAATGCCACCGGCCAAAAACGCGGCCATCATTGTGTACATTACAGGTTTTTTGAGATTTTTTATCATGAAAGGCATCCTTTTTAGGTTAAACATGATCAGCATGCTGAACTTGCGTTATAGAGGGTTTGTGACCTCTGTGCAAAGCGTCGTCCATGCGACACTATCAGGTACTCTAAGTGACGTTTGCTAAAGTTACAAGCGTTCTGCGCAGTCAGGTGACGGGACGGCGCAATTTGTCTGGATTGCACATCAGGGGAGTGTGCTACTATCGTCAGTGATACAGGAATCACAAGGCAATAAAAACCAATAACTGAACAGGAGTCAGGTTATGCCAAGCAAACAGCTTTTAGGATTGATTCTGCTGGTGGTAGGCGCGATATTGCTGTATTTCGGGTGGCAGTCAACACAATCGGTGGGTGATCAACTGACCGAAGCCATGACCGGGCGTTTCACTGACGAAACCATGTGGTTCCTGATCGGCGGTGCGATTGCGCTGGTGGTGGGGGCATATTATTCGTTCGGGCGTAAATAACCCGTTCGGACCTAAGCAGCCACCGTGGCCCGTTCCTTTAAACGTCCTTGATGCCATTGAAAATGGTTTTACGGGGCCGGGCCATAACACGTTCGACCATGGGCACAAAAAACGTCAGCGGTCTGGATTTGTAGTCCGGGTCGAAGGCTTTGCCATCGTAAACTTCGCAAAAATGCCGCGTGTACTCGTAATGCGGTGAATCCCTGTATTTGTCCCGCATGTCCCGGTCGCCGCCCAGGTGGTGGAAGTAGTCATAACCCTGAAAAATCTGATGGTGACGCAGCAACCAGTGATTCGCTTCGGAGACAAATGGTTTCAGTATCGCGGCAGCAACCTCGCCGTGATCGTAAGTACCCAGGGTATCGCCGATATCGTGCAGCAGCGCCACAACCACGTATTCTTCGTCTTCGCCGGCTTCCCAGGCGCGAGTCGCGGTTTGCAGACAATGCTCAAGCCGGTCAACCGGAAATCCGCCACAGTCACCCTCAAGCAGGCTCAGGTGACGGATGACACGGGTGGGTAATTCACCGGCAAACCCCTTGAATGCCTTGCCAATAATCTGCCAGTCCTGTTCGGTACTGTCCTGAAAACTCTTGAAAGTAGCCTGTTGGTCGCTCATGCCGGCCCTGCTCCTGAAACGTCGTTTACCTGAATCGTCTGTTCTGGATGCAAAAGTCTATCATGCACTAGCGCAATTTGCGCAGTTGCTGATTCAGCGTTGCCCGTGACAACTCACCGACATGGACGTCTGTCATGTTGCCTTCGGCGTCAAAGAAATAGGTGCTGGGCAGGCCCCGGGTCTGCAGCAAGCGGCCGGAGACAGCGCTGACGTCAAGCAGAACATTGTCCAGATCCAAGCCTTCGTCTGCCAGGTAGTTTTCAATCTGGGCAATGGATTCGGCCTGATTGATAAACACGTAGTTGAGCCAGGTATCGCGTTGCTGCGCGCGCTCCAGTACCGGCATTTCCCGCCGGCAGGGCAGGCACCAGGTAGCCCACAGATTGACCACCATCGGGCGATTGTTCAGTGTCTGCAAGTTGAGGCTGTCGCCGTTCATGGCTGTCAGTGAGATGGGCGGCAACATCGGGCGGGCGGGCTGGAGCTGCGTCAGGCTGAGGAGCCCCAGGCCCCATATCGTTATACCACTGAACACGGCCACACTGAGGGGTTTGCGGATGGCCGGACTGCGCCAGCCCTGAAAAAGGCCAACCAACGCTGCTGCCAACACACCGCTTGGGAAATGAAATCCGCCGTCACGTACGTCCAGCATACTGAGGGGCTCGATCAGATAGTCATCAAGGTACAACAGTATAAAGGCCAGGCGAGAGCTGATGAATCCCGCCACCAGCATGCCGGTCAGCGTTGTGGACACTGGCATTGTTTGTCCCCGACGACGGCTCAGCAGCCATCCCGCCAGCACGGCAACGGCAAAGCCAGCCAGTACCAGCAGGCGTTCGGCAGACAGGGCAAATGGGCCAGCAACTGTGATCAAATCAATTTCCGTACTAGTATTTTCTGAGCGATGGAGAAAGCGCCGCAATCGCGACTTTAGGACAGCCATGGTATTTCAGGCGGGCATTATAACAGTCAACGTAACACGATGCTGCCATGATGGCGGGCCGTCTTTTTGAGTGCTCAATTGCATTGGTTTTTTTGCGCGTGGTGGTTTATCGTCTCAACTGCAAACAAAACACGACTGAATCCGATAGACAGGAACCGATATGCAGGAGCCAATATGAAAGTCATCAGCAATCAACGCATGTTCGGTGGTGAGCAGCTTCGTATCGAACATCCTTCCGAGTCCCTGCAATGCGTGATGCGCTTCTCTGTGTTTATGCCACACGGGCTGTCGTCGCAGAATCCGGTACCGGTGCTGTACTGGTTGTCCGGTCTGACCTGCAGTGATGAGAACTTCAGTACCAAAGCCGGCGCGCAACGGGTGGCTGCCGAGCTGGGCATCGCACTGGTCATTGCGGACACCAGCCCGCGCGGTGCGGCGGTGCCGGATGATGACAGTTATGATATGGGGCAGGGCGCTGGTTTCTACGTCAATGCCACGCAGGCGCCGTGGAAGGCGCATTACCGCATGTATGATTATATCGCGCACGAGTTACCCCAGTTCGTGGCGACACACTTGCCCGTCAATGCCAATAAAGCCATCAGCGGACATTCCATGGGCGGACACGGCGCATTGACCATCGCCATTAAAAACCCGGCGCAATACACCTCCGTATCGGCATTCGCGCCAATCGTCAATCCCATGGCCTGCCTGTGGGGACAAAAAGCCCTGGCCCGCTATCTGGGTGATGATCGCAGCGAGTGGGCGCAATATGACAGCGTTGAATTGATCAAGGAGCATGGCCTGAGCTTGCCGTTGCTGGTGGATCAAGGCACGGCTGACGAGTTTCTCGCCGAGCAATTGCTGACTGAAAACCTGGCGACGGTGCTAAGCGAAAAGACCGACGCGGACATCCGCTTTCAGTCGGGTTACGACCATAGCTACTATTTTATTGCGACATTTATTGAAGAGCATATTCGTTTCCACGCGAAATACCTGCTCGCCTGAAACTATGCGCGGGCACCGGCTCGCGAATGACACAAACAGAGGATTGAAGTGATGAAAACACGAGCCGCCGTTGCGTTTGGTGCTGGCAAGCCGCTGGAAGTAATGGAAGTTGATCTGGAAGGCCCCAGAGCGGGTGAAGTGCTGGTCGAGTTGAAAGCCACCGGCGTTTGCCACACGGATGCGTTCACGCTCTCCGGTGATGATCCGGAAGGTGCGTTCCCAACCATTCTGGGCCATGAGGGCGCCGGCGTTGTGGTTGAAGTGGGCGCCGGTGTGAAATCAGTGGCTGTCGGCGATACCGTCATACCGCTGTACACACCGGAGTGCCGCGAGTGCGAATACTGCCTGCACCCGAAAACAAATCTCTGTCAGGCCATTCGCACGACTCAGGGCAAAGGCGTCATGCCTGATGGCAGCAGCCGGTTTTCGCTGGACGGCAAACCATTGATGCACTACATGGGTTGTTCGACGTTCTCCAATTACACGGTATTGCCTGAAATTGCGGTAGCAAAGATACGCAACGATGCGCCCGTAGACAAAGTCTGCTACATCGGTTGCGGTGTCACCACCGGGGTCGGGGCCGTAGTGTTCGATGCCAAAGTTGAACCCGGATCACGAGTGGTGGTGTTCGGCCTGGGCGGCATTGGCCTTAATGTGATACAGGCGGCACGTATGGTGGGAGCGCGACAGATTGTAGGCGTTGATATAAACCCGGCCAAGGTTGAGTTGGCGAAAAAATTCGGCATGACCGATTTTATAAACCCGAAAGAAGTCCATGATGTGGTAGAAGCCATCGTGGATATCACTCGCGGTGGCGCTGACTATACCTTCGAATGCATCGGCAACGTCAACACCATGCGGCAGGCACTGGAGGCCTGTCACAAAGGTTGGGGCGAATCCATTGTGATCGGAGTCGCAGGTGCGGGCCAGGAAATTTCAACGCGGCCGTTTCAACTGGTGACGGGCCGAGTCTGGCGCGGCAGCGCTTTTGGTGGCGCCAGAGGTCGTACCGATGTGCCTACGATTGTCGACTGGTACATGGAAGGCAAACTTAATATTGATGACCTGATCACGCATACCATGCCGCTGGACAAAATTAATGATGCCTTTGATCTGATGCACGAAGGCAAATCCATTCGTAGCGTTATTCTATACTGATAGTTTGCGTTTTGCGGCAGCGTTGGTCCTGTTTCTACAGGCCGCGTTGCCACTCTTCGCGTAACGCAATCCGGTCAGGCTGGTGAATGGCGGTGCGAACCGTATCAAGCATGTTTGTATCGACTTTGCAGAAATGATAGGATCGCCGTCCCGATGTTGCGATCGAGAATTTTATTGATGTTCTCATACATGAAAGTCGCATCTGTGGCCACTTATGCCTATGACCATGTTTAAACATACAAAATGGATAATTGTTGTCGTCCTGCTTGCGGTCTGCGGCCAATCATTGGCATCCACTTCGTTGCCTGTACACGGCGAGCGCTCTTCCGGTTCCGTACCTGTTATGGATCATGCTGCCCATGCTATGGGTGAGCATCAAGAGGCTGAGCACTCAGGTCATGTTCACAGCGGAATGACTGATCATGAGGAGCGTTGCAAGTTCAATTGTGAATGTGCATTGGGTGGCTGCTTCAACCCTGCCCAATTACAGTCATTGTCAGGTTTCGATCAACGGCTGACTGCCGAGAACAAATTCGGCCTTCCCAGTCAGCTCGCTGCGAGTCAGTCTGTCTCTCCCCTCTATCGCCCCCCGATTATCCGCTAATACAGGATAAATCCGTCTGCATTTCAGCTGCTTGAGCTAGATGTGCAAGGTCTTGTGTTATCGGAGCCCCAGGCTCCCTTAGCTGTCTCGTCCTGCGAGTCCTCATCGACTCAAAAGACACCGATTTCTTGATGGAGCCAGTATGTTTCCTACTGTCAAAACCGGGCGCAAAAGGCGCTTCTATAGTCAAACCCCTGCGATCGAGTCAACAGACGTCTTACCGGAAGGCGGCCATGCCCGAAGACGCTTCGTACTGGGCGCATCTTCTGCGCTGGCACTGACTGCCATGCCCTTTCCCCGGAGTCTCTTAGCTGCCGCCGCGCCTACGGACACTAAAACAATTTCGGGCAATGTGTTCGATCTCGACATAGATTACAAACAGGTCAACTTCACTGGTCGCCCGCGCGTGGCCACGACAGTCAACCAGGGCTTGCCCGGACCGACATTGCGCTGGAAGGAAGGTGAACGGGTGACGTTGCGGGTCACCAATCGTCTGCCACACCTCAGCTCCATCCACTGGCACGGGGCGATACTGCCGGAGGACATGGACGGGGTTCCCGGCGTCAGTTTCGCTGGCATTCCGGCGGGTGAGACATTCGAGTACCAGTTCGATGTCGTTCAAAATGGCACTTACTGGTACCACAGTCATTCCGGATTTCAGGAACAAACCGGACTCTACGGCGCAATCATCATTGATCCCAAAGAGCCGGATCCGGTTCTTTATGACCGTGAGTACGTGGTGATGCTGTCCGACTGGACAGATGAAGAGCCTGAAAATCTTTATGCAAAACTCAAAAAGGCCAGTCATTACTATAACTTCAACGAAAGAACCGCCGGCGACCTTTGGCAGGACGTTAAAGAGAAAGGCGTTGTTCAAGCATGGAAAGACCGGGCCATGTGGAACCGGATGCGTATGAGTCAGACGGATCTGGCTGATGTGACTGGCTATACCTATACCTTTCTGATGAACGGTGTAACCCCGGATGAAGGCTGGACCGGAATCTTTCAACCAGGAGAGAAGGTCAGGCTGCGTTTTATCAATGCAGCTGCCATGACATTGTTCGATGTTCGAATTCCGGGTCTCAAGATGACTGTGGTGGCTGCGGATGGCCAGAACGTCCGGCCGGTGCCAGTGGATGAGTTTCGTGTCGCTGTTGCCGAGACCTACGATGTCATTGTCGAACCCGTGGAAGAGGCTGCCTTTACCGTCTTCGCACAGGCCAGTGACCGCAGCGGTTACGCCCGCGGTACGCTGACGTCGGATCCAGGCTTGGAAGCTGCAGTGCCTGCGATGGACCCTCGCCCCCTGCTTGGGCACGAGGACATGGGCATGGGAGCCGACCACGGCGGGCACGACATGGCCGAGATGGACGACATGGCGGTAGATCATAGTCAGCACGTCACGGCCGAACAGCCGATGGACCACAGCCAGCATGTTATGAACGAGCAGCTGATGGACCACAGTCAGCACATGATGAACGAACCGCAGTTCGATCACAGTCAGCACGGCGGGGCCGACAGGGCGATCGACCATAGCCAGCATGGTACAACGTCATCACTGGGCAAGGCCGGCTTCGGCAGCAACTTCGGTGCAGGGAACGAAATTTACCACCGGGAGAGCGAGTTCGGTCCCGGTGTGGATATGCGTGCCGACTCGCCACAGAACGGCTTGCACGATCCGGGGCTGGGGCTTCGTGATCATGATCGTCTATACGGTCGGCGCGTACTGACTTATGCAGACCTCCGCAATCTCTATCCAACCATCGATAGGAGAGAGCCGTCACGCGAAATCCAGCTCCACCTCACCGGAAATATGAATCGCTACATGTGGTCTATTAACGGCATCCCGTTTGCTGATGCGCAGCCTCTTGAGCTCGAATTCGGTGAAAGAGTCCGCGTCGTACTGGTGAACGATACGATGATGGCGCATCCAATCCACCTGCACGGGATGTGGAGCGAGCTTGAGACGGGCGATCCTGACTATATACCTCGCAAGCACACCATTATTGTGCAGCCGGGCTCCACGATCAGCTATCTGGTAACGGCAGATGCGATGGGGCGCTGGGCCTATCATTGCCACCTGCTTTATCACATGCCAGGCATGATGCGAGAAGTGCGCGTTAGCCGAGGAGGACAGTCATGATCAGACCTGTGAAAAGTAAAACGTGCATCGCGATGGTGCTGGGGCTGGGTGCGGCGGCGACAGCGAATGCCCAGCAAGTGGAGACTGCTCCTGGGGGTATCGACGTTCACGCCCATGCCGTCGAACATGCCCCGGATATTTTCCGCTCAGTGATGATCGATCAATTGGAACTACGACACGGAGATGATGGCAGTCCGCTTATCCTTGAAGGGGAAGCATGGATCGGCTCGGACCTGAACAAATTCTGGATGAAGGCCGATATTGATTCGCTTGACGGCGACGTTGAGGAATTCGAGTTGCAGGCGCTCTACAGCAGAGCTGTTGCGCCATATTGGGATCTTCAGATGGGCTTGCGTCAGGACATCCGACCGGATGATGGTCGCAGCTGGGCCGTATTGGGTTTGCAAGGCCTGGCACCGTATTTCTTTGAGACTGAAGCAGCACTGTTTATCAGCAAGTCGGGTGGTGCGGCCATGAGTCTTTCCACCGAATACGAGCTCCTACTGACACAGCAGTGGGTGCTATCGCCCGAAATTGAACTGGATTTTTATGGGCAGAACGACAGAGCGCGGGGTACCGGGTCAGGGCTTTCTGACATTCAAGCTGGTATAAGACTCCGCTACGAAGTAAGGCGCGAGTTCGCCCCCTACATCGGCATAAACTGGAACAGGAAGTTTGGCGACGCTGCCGAATTCGCCGCCGACGCTGGTGAGGACGCCAGCAGCACTCAATGGGTTGCTGGCTTCCGGATCTGGTTTTAAATGTTGACTGATCGTTATTTCCCGGAAAAAGTTAAACTGGATGGCTTACACCAATTCCCAATGCGTCTAATGCCATCCAGATCGCCATGGCGATCATCATCAGGTTTTCGGTGAGAGACACGAAGCCCAGCGGAACGTTGCTTGAGCCGCCTACACAGGCGCATTTGAGTTCCCGCCGGTCAAAATAAACGGCTTTGAATACCGACACCGCGCCCACGATGCCGATAAAAAGTGCCACCGGCACTGATAACCAGGTCAGGATTCCGGCAATCATCAAAATGCCTGCGAAACCTTCGGCGAAGGGGTATATATAGGAGTATGGCACCCACCGTTTGGCCAGCAGATCATAATTCAGGAACATTGTCGCGAAGCTTTCGACGTTCTGCAGTTTCAGAAGCGCCAGAATTGCCATGCTGAAGGCGATAAACCATTCAGCGGCTCTCACAGTAAACGGATTGCCGTAAATGGCAAAACTCGCCGCCAGCGCCATCAGAAGAGTCATGCTGAAAAGTGCGATCACGGGCTTGTAGCTTGTCGCACCCTTGACAGGGACAGGCTTGCCCAAGTGGCGACGCAGATCGTCGTAGCCGCCGATTCTCTGCCCTTCAATGAAGGTCTGCGGTGTCGTTTCAACCTGGTGTTCCGACTTGAACGCGTCGGTTTCTTCACGCGAGGTCAGCCAGTGATCCTCTACTTTGAAACCATTGCGCCGCAACAGATCGTTAGTCTTGAGTCCATACGGGCACACATGTTGATCCATCACCATGCGATAAACTGTGGCAGTTTTTTGCGATTTTCGGTTTCCAACGGACATTTAATACCCCCTGTATGGTTTGTGTGATTTTGATCTATAATAGATGCCGTACCATAGTACGGAGTCAAGCAGAGATGTTTTCTATCGGTAAATTTGCAGAGGCAGGCGGTGTTGGTGTCGAGACAATCCGGTTCTATCAACGCAAAGGGATGCTTGAAGTTCCACAGCAAGGTGGCGGCATACGGCGCTACGGTCGGAATGATCTGCGTCGCCTGCAGTTCATTAAACTGGCAAAGGTGGCGGGCTTCAGGCTCAAAGAAATTAAGGAGCTGCTCGATCTGGACGCTACTCAGGATCGATGCCGCGCTCGCCAACTGGCTCAGTCCCGCCTCGATGCTCTTGATGAGAAAATCATGGAACTTCAGCGCGCGCGCAATTCACTTCAGCGTCTAGCAACCGAATGCGCTTCGGGCGCCGATGGTCCGTGCCCCATTTTGACTTCGTTCGGCCTTTAATTATGCGGGGGGATTACCGGAGCGTGTAAACCAACAGAAATAGCGGACGATGGATATATCCAAAGCCGCTACATCTAAATTACATTGAGCGCGTCCATAATCCTCAGAGCAAGCGCATTGGTGACCTGCAGAATCAGGGATTTCCACTCGCTGGGTGGCCGAAAGACGGGTTCGATATAAGATAAGGGATACATAACCCTCCGTATAACATCAGGCGCGACCTGGGCGCTGGCATCGCGTAAAATGCCGGGTTTTGATACCGCGGATCGCTCACATGGAAATTGTATTGGCAATGGCGCTGGTGTTTGTTGGCGCATTTGTGCAGACCGCGGTCGGTTTCGGTCTGGCGGTGATTGCCGCCCCGGTGCTGTTTTTTATCAATCCCGACTATGTCCCTGCGCCGGTCACCGTCTGTGCCCTGGTGCTGTCGCTGGTCAATGCCTGGGCTTTTCGCGACGGCGTTTCATTGCAGGGGCTGAAGTCGGCTGTCATCGGACGCGTGCCTGGCTCGCTGGCGGGGGCAGCCTTACTGCTCTGGATTGACAAGGACATGCTGGCGCTGTGGATTGGTGTGTCGGTCCTGTTTGCCGTTCTGGTCAGCCTGTCAGCGCTGCGCTGGCACCCGACACCTGGTCGTATGATGACAGCGGGATTCCTGTCCGGTTTCATGGGGACCAGCACCTCGATTGGAGGTCCACCGATGGCGCTGTTATGGCAACATCAGGACCTGGCCCTGATTCGGGCCAATCTGGCAGCATTTTTTGTTGTCAGCTGTCTGATTTCATTGCTTATTCTTGCTCCCATTGGGCATTTTGGTATGATCCACATCTGGTTGTCATTGCCGTTGCTGCCTGCGACAGTGCTCGGCTACTGGGTCGCGCGCAGAACCATGCACCGACTGCCGGCGGCGGCGATACGGGGTGGGTCACTGACTCTGTGCGCAATGTCTGGCCTGTACGCGGTGGTGACATCCCTGCTGTGAGCCGCGAGCGCTGTCTATGCACAGGGTGTTGTTGTAAACTGAATGCTTGCCGATCGCTGACAGAGGGAGGAAACCTGGGTGGATGACAACGTGGTGGACACAATAACAAACGTATGGCCACAGGACACAAGCATCGACGCATTCCGCCGCACCTGGGTGCTGGAAGGCGAACCTTTGTGGGAGCGTGTGTTCGCGGTGCATCACGAGCGCATGCAGATCAAGAATGGCAAGACTGCACTGCGCAACCTGCAGAAGATATTCACCTGTACCTTTCGTCTGGCCAACAGTCAGGGGTTCCACTCCATGAGTCTGCGCGATCTCAGCCGGGAAACGCAGATCAGCATGGGCGGGCTCTACGCGTATATCGGCAGCAAAAGTGATCTGGCATCTGCTATTGAGGCCGTAGTCCGTCAGACCATTGATGACGTCATGTCGGACCTTGAGCGCCACAAACTTGATCCTTACCACCGGCTCAAAGCCGTGATAAATGCCGACCTGTATATGAATGACATCATGCATCCGTGGTATTACTTCTGTTTTATCGAGGCGAAAGGGCTCGACAAGGCTCAGCGTGAAGCAGCGACACAGATGGAGTTAAAATTTGATGAACGCCTGCGGGAAATATTTAGCGACGGCATAGAGTCGGGTGTCTTTCATTATGATGGCAACCTGACGCTGCTGGCTGCCAGCACCACTGCCATGCTTCAGCAATGGTATCTCAAGCGCTGGAAGTTTCAGCACCTCAAGGTCAATATTGCCGACTATGCCGGGTTTGTATTCGGGCACGTACTTGGCAGCCTGAAATACAAGGCTGAAGACAGCGAACAGGTCAGTCTGCGTTCTCAGGCCTGATACCCTTTTTGTTAGTATAGAAGGCGCGGATATGTTTGATATCCGTGTCTACGTCGCCTGTCGGGTAAAAAAAATCTGCCAGCCCGGCCTCTTTTCTGCTTACGTCGAGATAACCCATTAATATCGGTACGTCGGCATTATTGGCAATATGGTAGAACCCGGTTTTCCACTCCTGCACTTTCTTTCGGGTTCCCTCCGGCGGTACCAGTACCACCAGTTGCGGATTCTCCCGGTATCGGGCGACGACCTGATCAACGACACGATGATGGCTGCGACGGTCAATCGGGATTCCACCCAGCCAGCGCATCAATCCACCGAAAGGGAACATGAACAGACTGTGCTTGCCCATCCAGTGCAGTTTCAGTTCCAGTTTGAGAACTACCAACAGCATTAACGGAAAATCCCAGTTACTGGTATGCGGGGCGCCGATCAACACAAAGCGCTGGTCCTGAAGGGGTTTGCCGATTGCCTTCCAGCCAATCAGCCGCAGGATGCCGGCTGCAATGGCCCTCAGCAATGGGGTCAGCACAGGAGTGTTAAAAATTGTGGTGCGCATTGTTGTTATTTTTTTATGTTCTGAGTCGGGCATCTACCAGTCCTGAATGTAGGGGGTGAAGTCTTCCTGCGTCAGCGGGCGGATCGGGCCATCGGGCGTGCCGAGATAAACAAAGCCGAGTATACTTTCCTGTTTCTCCAGACCCAGCCCGTGAGTGACTGTGGCATGTGATGCCATGGGGCCGGTGCGCCACATGGCGCCGATATGCTGGGCGTGGGCCGCAATCAGCAGGTTGTCAATGGCAGCACCGGCCGCGAGTTGTTGCTCGAATACCGGTACCTTGGGGTGATCCTTGGGGCTGCAGATGCCCACGATAATCATCGGCGCTCGCAGCGGTTTGCTGCGTATCTTATCGACTTTCTGCGGCGCCAGGTCCGGTTCATCCAGCAATGATGCCTGCACAAACAGTTCAGCCAGACGTTCACGCCCGGATTCGCGCAGAACCAGAAAGCGCCAGGGCCGCAACAGTCCATGGTCGGGTGCTCGCATGGCGGCCCGGAACATATTATCGAGCGCCTGTTGATCGGGGGCCGGGTCTGTCAGGCGGGATACTGATACCCGGCTGTGTAAAGCGGTTAATGCGTCCATCTGGTTTGGCCTGCTTGCAATTCGTGACTTGATGCGCGCCAGCGTGTTTCACAGCTTGTGTTACCGGCGGTGTATCTGAATGACAGTCCTGAAGCATAAATCAACTGCACGGCACTGGCCAGAGTTTTGCCAGCACAGCAATAACAGCAGCAAAGAGAGAGGCAATGAGAACGGCCATGTGGGCAGGGTCAGGCGGGCAGGGTCAGGAGGGCAGGGTCAGGCGGGCAGGGTCAGGCGGGTTCGGCGATATCCAGCTGTTGCCGTTCTTTGTTCATGACGCGGCGGAAGGTCAGCCATGACAGCAGTGCCATCAGCACATTGGCGATAAAGGCTCCAGCGAAAAATCCGGGCAGATCGAACAGCATACTGCCTACCCAGGCCAGCGGCACGTATAACACAAAGAAGCGGGTTATGCTCAGGTACAGCGCCACCATGGGCCGGTGAATGGCATTCAATGCCGAATTGCACAAAATGATCACACCCTGCATGCCGTAGCTGAGCGGCATGATCCAGATGTAGAGCCGAATAATGCTGGCGACCTCTTCGTCACGGGTAAACACCCACGCAATAAACGACGCGCCGGCGGCCATCAGCAGATAGATCAGCAGTTGCCAGCCCAGCACAAAGCGCATGGACAGCCGGCAGGCTTCCTCAATGCGTGATAAACGACCGGCCCCTAGATTCTGGCTGACAAAGGGTGGCAGCGTGCTCGACAGCGCCAGAATTACCATGCAGGCCATCGACTCCAGACGGGACCCGACACCAAAGGCCGCGACAGCAGTTTCGCCGTAACCGGCGATGATGGCGGTCATGACACCGGCAGCAATCGGCGTCATCATGTTGGCTCCCGATGCAGGAATGCCAATGCGTAACATTTCTTTTGACGAAGTCCTGAATACCTGAACTGACGGCAGGCCTTTGTGGATCAGCTCGTGGCGAATCGCCAGGTAGTAGAACAGGAATATACACGCGCCCACCCAGGAAAACAGTGTCGCCAGCGCCGCGCCCTGTATACCCAGCGCCGGGATCGGGCCCCAGCCAAAAATAAGCAATGGATCCAGCGCTGCGTTGACCAGCCCGGCACTGGCCATGATGATACTCGGGGTGCGGGTATCGCCATTGGCGCGCAATACCGAGTTGGCGCAAATCAGTGCCACCAGCAATATACTGGTGGGCAGCCAGATATCCATGTACTCGCGGATGGCGGGTAGTATGCTCTGGGTAGCCCCCAACAGCAGGAAAATCTGATCCATCAGCAGATAGCCGGTCAGCGCGAGTACGCCTGCCAGTGCCATCGCCACGTAGTTGGTGACGGTAGACGCTTCCTTGGCTTTCTCGATTTCACCACGTCCAATGTACTTGGCGACGACGGCCGAGGTGCCAATGCTGAGCCCGATAGCCAGGCTCATGATGGTGAAGGTGACGGGGAAGGTAAAACTGATGGCTGACAGGGCCTCAGTGCCAAGGATACTGATAAAAAAGGTGTCTACCAGATTGAAACTGAACATCATGAGCATGCCCAGAATCATGGGCAGCGTCATGCTGACAAGCGTTGACGCGATGGGGCCATCAATCAGCTGGTAACGCTTGTTTGCCCTTTTCTCTGCCATATCAGCCCATGGTGGTTAACAGCCGGGTTATGTTTGTGTTGCTGACTACGCCTTCAGTGACTGTCGTATCTGCAAAAGATGCTTGAAACACTTGGGGTTGGCAAACAACAGTTCTTTACTGCCTTGTGTCTGTGGGTTGCCCTGCGGATCACTGAGCAGCGCGCCGGACTCCAGCAGGATCAATTGCGCAGCGGCCAGTGATGTCTGGTGCTGCGGGCGGCACCAGCCGGCATCCAGGCGGCCAGCTGCGACATACACCATGTCCAGGGGTGCGCATCCGCTCATCCGCAGGTGGCAGGGCAGGGCCAGCAGTTGCGCCTGCAACTGAGCCAGAAACGTATCGTCAGCAGGCTGCGGATCAAGTCCGACAAAAGCATTTTCCAGCGATGTCAGTTTACCGGTACGCATACGGCTGTCGTTCAGCTGTGCGCCGGCACCGCGGCTGGCACAGAACTCCTGATTGGCGGCCGGGTTGAGCACCACGCCATGCGTGACACCTTTGGCTGTTTTGAGCGCAATGGAGATGCAGAAGCTGCCAAAGCCACGCTGGAAATTGCGGTTGCCGGCCAGTGGGTCAATCAACCAGGTGTTGTCCGTGTCGGCCCCGGCCGTGTAGCCACTCAGGCGCGACTCCACACTGAAGTCCGGGTAGGCCTTGCGCAGGTGATAAAGAATGGTACGTTCGGTGTCCACATCCATACTGGTCACCAGCTCACCGTTGTTGTCTTCGATGATGCTGACACGGTCAAGGCGGTCGCTGACGTGGATGATTTGTTCGGCCGCATTGCGCGCGGCCCTGAGAGCAATGTTGATAACGGGATGCATGATGTTCGCTTGACTTGTTGCCCGGGCATATCCGGGACGATTTAAGGATGTCGGTTTTAAAAGACGGTGAATGATAGCAAAATGCTGGCAGTCAGTCCTTAACTAGTTGTTATAATCCTGCCCCTGAAGCAAACAAACCGTTGGCATACCGTAGGAGAGTCCATTGCAAAAAGGCAAGCCGTCGCAGTTCGCTGCCCCAGATCTCAGTCGCGTAAACGTTGTGCTGGTCAATACGTCGCACCCGGGCAATATCGGCGCCACCGCCAGGGCCTTGAAAAATATGGGGATTGCTAATCTCCGTCTGGTTGATCCGCGCGATTATCCCAGCGATGTGGCGATCTGGCGAGCAGTATCGGCTGTCGATGTTCTGGAGCGCGCACAGGTATTCCCGACCCTGATGGAGGCAGTTGCTGACTGTTCCATGGTGATTGGCGCCAGCGCCCGCTCAAGGCGCATGCCCTGGCCGATGTTGTCGCCTCGCCAGTGTGCCAGGCATGTGCTGGAAGAAACCCAACGTGCTGCCGCGGAAAACAGTGGACAGATTGCCCTGGTGTTCGGTCGTGAAGATACCGGGCTGACCAATGATGAGCTGCAGCAGTGCCACTATCATGTTCAGATCCCTGCCAATGACGATTACAGCTCTCTGAACCTGGCCGCTGCCGTCATGGTCATCAGCTACGAAGTGCGCATCGCCATGCTGGAGCATGCCGGCGATACCCGACTGGGCGCTGAGGCACCGATGTACGATGCAGCCACCGAAGATGAGTACTGGGATGTACCCAAGGCGGACGGGCATCAGATGGAATTGTTTTACCGGCATCTGGAGCAGGCACTGGTGGCGATGGATTTTCATGATCCGGAAAATCCACGACTGCTGATGCCGCGCATGCGCCGGTTGTTCGGGCGTATCCGTCCGGACTCAATGGAAATCAATATTCTGCGCGGTGTATTAACCTATGTCGAAGAACATGTCCGGCGCGCCAACGAAAACACAGCGCCAGAGCGCGAGTCAGTGCCCGGATCTCCCAACAAAGACGCCAACGCAGGCGACGAACCACGCAAGGATACAAAGTAGTATGAGCATCATGTTTGACAAAATCGCTGAAGAAATTGCCGCCCGCCCGGCCCAGGTCGCAGCCACCGTGGCCTTGCTGGATGACGGCGCCACCGTGCCTTTCATTGCGCGTTACCGCAAAGAAGTTACCGGTGGTCTGGATGACATTCAGCTGCGCCGTCTGCAAGAGCGGTTGATGTACCTGCGCGAATTGGACGATCGCCGTGAGGCCATTCTGAAAAGCATTGGCGAGCAGGAAAAATTGACACCTGAGCTGGCGCAACAGATAGCTGCCGCCGACACAAAAACCACGCTGGAAGATCTCTACCTGCCTTACAAGCCCAAGCGCCGTACCCGCGCCCAGATCGCCCGGGAAGCCGGCCTGCAGCCGCTGGCAGACCTGCTGTTCAGCGATCCCACGCGCGTGCCGGAACAGGAAGCCGAGGCATTCGTTAATGCCGACCTTGGCGTTGATGATGTCAAGGCGGCACTGGACGGAGCCCGTCACATTTTGATTGAACAGTTGGGTGAGGACGCAGCTCTGCTGGGTAAATTGCGTGACTTTTTCTGGTCCAGGGCGCATCTGTCGTCCGAGCTGATCCCAGGCAAAGAACAGGAAGGCGCCAAGTATCGCGATTATTTTGAATTCTCCGAAGCCGTGACAAAAATTCCGTCACACCGTGTCATGGCGTTGTTCCGCGCCCGCAACGAAGGCATTCTCAATCTCAAGGTTGATATCCCGGTGGATCCGTCGGCGCCGCCAGTAAAACACAGTTGTGAAGTGATGATTGCCTCGCATTGGCAGGTGCTTGACGAAGGCCGTGCTGCCGATACCTGGTTACAGGAAGTGGTGCGCTGGACCTGGCGCGTCAAGATCCATACACACCTGCAGACTGACTTTCTGACGCAGCTTCGCGATCAGGCAGAGGAAGATGCCATTCAGGTGTTCGCTCGTAATATCAAGGATCTGTTACTGGCGGCACCGGCCGGCAAAAAAGTCACCATTGGTCTGGACCCGGGTTTGCGTACGGGCGTTAAAATGTGTGTCGTTGATGCCACTGGCAGGGTGCTCGATCATGGCGCGATTTTTCCCACCGCGCCGCAGAACAAGACAAGGGAAGCCGCGGCTGTGCTGCAGACCATGTGTCAGAAATACGATGTGCAACTGATTGCCATCGGCAACGGTACTGCCTCGCGGGAGACCGATCAGTTTGTGGCGGATTTCTGCAAAGATCATCCACAATTCAGGCTTAATCGTGTGCTGGTTAATGAAGCTGGGGCCTCGGTGTATTCAGCCTCTGAATTTGCCTCGCACGAATTGCCGGATCTGGATGTGACCATCCGGGGCGCCGTTTCCATCGCCCGCCGCCTGCAGGATCCGTTGGCAGAGCTGGTGAAAATTGAACCAAAGTCGATTGGTGTCGGGCAGTACCAGCACGATGTCAGCCAGGTCAAACTGTCGCGCAGCCTGGATGGCGTGGTGGAAGACTGTGTGAATGCCGTTGGCGTTGACGTCAACTCAGCGTCGGCTCCGCTGCTAAAAAGAGTGTCGGGGCTGACGCAATCACTGGTAGGCAATATTCTGGAGTTCCGTGACCGCAATGGCCAGTTTCGCAGTCGCGATGACCTGAAAAAAGTACCCAGGTTCGGTGATAAAACCTTTGAGCAGGCGGCCGGTTTTCTGCGCATTCATGAAAGCGAAAACCCACTGGATGCCTCGTCTGTGCATCCTGAATCCTATCCGCTGGTGGAAGAGATTGCCCGCCGTCACGGCCGCGAAGTTCGTTCCCTGGTGGGCGACAGTGCATTTTTGCGCTCATTGAAAGCCAAAGACTATATCAGTGATGTTTATGGTCTGCCGACGGTGGAAGATATTCTGGGCGAGCTGGAAAAGCCCGGGCGTGATCCTCGCGGTGAATTCAAGACTGCCGCGCTGAAGGACGGCGTCGAGACCCTGTCAGATCTGAAGCCGGCCATGGTTCTGGAAGGAACAGTAACCAATGTTACCAACTTTGGTGCCTTTGTTGATATCGGTGTGCATCAGGACGGTCTGGTGCATATCTCGGCACTGTCAGACAAGTTCGTCAAGGATCCGCATGACGTCGTCAGCGCAGGCAAGATCGTCAAGGTCAAAGTGCTGGAGGTGGACAAGGAGCGCAAGCGTATTGCATTGACCATGAGGCTGGATGACCCACTGCCAAGCGAAACCGGTGCCAAACCCTCGCGGTCTGGCCCGACGTCAGCGGAATCGAACAAGCGCAAGAAGGATTTTGCCGCTGCTGCGCAGAACAAGCGGCAGACGGGCACGATGGCGGCGCTGTTTGAGCAGGCGTTGAAGAATAAACGCTGAAAACGTACTCGAGAGCTGCCGTTGACTCGAATACGTTTTCAGAAGTTGGTACTTCGTTGTCAGAGGCCGCGGGTACGCTTCGGTCGGGCGTTTCGACGCGACTTGGCCGGGCGCGGTGCGCGGCCCGGTTTGTCATCCGGTACCAGCTGATGCAAACCGTCACCGATCAGGTCGGTGCGACCCATTTTGCGTAAGGTGGTGCGCAGGATGGGCCAGTTCTTTTCGTCGTGATAACGCAGGAAGGCTTTCTGCACGCGGCGGTCTTCAATGTTCTTGATGCTGCCAACGGCCTCGCTTTTGTAAGTCACTTTCTTCAGCGGATTCTTACCTGAGTAATACATCGCCGTGGCCAGCGCCATCGGTGACGGGTAAAAAGTCTGCACCTGATCCGGCTTGAACTTGTGTTTCTTCAGCCACAGGCCGAGGTTCATCATATCTTCATTGTCGGAGCCCGGGTGGGCAGCAATAAAATAGGGAATCAGATACTGCTTCTTGCCTGCTTTGGCAGAAAAATGATCAAACATTTTTTTGAATTCATCGTAGGAACTGATGCTGGGTTTCATCATCTTCGACAGCGTTTTGTCTTCGCTGTGTTCCGGCGCGATTTTTAAATAACCCCCGACGTGATGGGTCACCAGTTCTTCCACGTACTCAGGATCCTTCAGCGCCAGATCGTAACGCAAGCCAGAGGCAATGGCGACACGCTTGACGCCTGGTATCGCACGGGCTTTACGATAAAGCTGGGTTGTTGGTTTGTGGTCTGTTTCCAGGTGCTGGCAGATTGTCGGGTACACGCACGACAGGCGTTTACAGTTCTTCTGGATGTCATGCGATTTGCAGTTCAGTTTGTACATGTTGGCGGTGGGGCCGCCCAGATCGGAAATCGTGCCGGTAAAGCCAGGCACCATATCGCGGATCTTTTCAATTTCTTTCAGAATCGATTCTTCCGAGCGGCTCTGAATGATGCGCCCTTCATGCTCGGTAATTGAGCAGAATGTACAGCCGCCAAAACAGCCGCGCATGATATTGACGGAGGTCTTGATCATGTCATAGGCCGGAATCCGCGCATCGCCGTAGGCCGGGTGCGGCCGACGCTGATAGGGCAGGTCAAAGACGCCGTCCAGTTCATCGGTTTCCAGCGGAATGGGCGGCGGGTTGACCCAGATATCCAGTGTGTCGTGCTTTTGTACCAGCGTCTTGGCGTTGTAAGGATTGGACTCCTGATGCAACACGCGTGACGAATGGGCATACAGTGCCGGATCGTTTTTCACCTTGTTATAGGAAGGCAACCGGATGTAGGTCCGGTCCGGGTCGGATTCATACTTGCGCTGCAGCGGCAGCGGAATGATGCGCACCGGAGCGACGTCGTCATCCGTGGCAGCTTTGGCTTCAGTGGCCTCACGGACTTTACGTGCATCAGGCTCAGTGATCTGATCGTGGGGCACATCGTAAGGGTTTGGTATGTCGTCAATACGACCGGGCCAGTCGATGCGGGTAGAGTCGATTTCTGTCCATCCGGGGGGGGCTTCACGGCGCAGCACAGCGGTGCCCCGCAGGTTGCTGAGATCCTTGATGGTACGGCCGTTGGCGACACCGTGAGCGATTTCCACCAACGCCCGTTCGGCGTTGCCATACAAAAGAATGTCAGCATTGGCGTCTATCAGCACCGATTTTCGGACCTGATCGCTCCAATAGTCATATTGCGCGATACGACGCAGACTGGCTTCAATGCCGCCCACGACAATGGGCGTTTTGTAATAGGCTTCGCGGCAGCGCTGGCTATAGGCAATGACGGAGCGATCCGGGCGCTTGCCGGCCTCTGCATTGGGGGTGTAGGCATCGTCGTTGCGGATGCGCAGATCGGCCGTATACCGGTTGATCAAGGAATCCATATTGCCGCCAGTGACGCCAAAAAACAGATTGGGTTCACCTAAGGCCTTGAATGGCTCAGCACTGTCCCAGGCAGGCTGGGCGATGATGCCAACACGGAAGCCCTGTGCCTCCAGCAGACGTCCAACCACGGCCATGCCAAAACTGGGGTGGTCGACATAGGCATCGGCGGTAACAATAATGATGTCGCAGCTGTCCCAGCCCAGGGCATCCATTTCCGCCCGTGACATGGGCAGGTAGGGGGCTGTGCCAAAACATTCCGCCCAATAGCGCTGATAGGAGAACAGGTGCCTGGGTTTGGTATCAGGCCTGGTCTCCGGTCGCGACCGGGATTTAGTCTTTGTTGCTGAGGGCTGGGCAGGTGTTGGCATCAGGCGTGGGCCTTCCGGCGGCAGGCCGGTGCGTTGGAAATGGATTAGGGCCGTATTCTACAGCATTTACTGGCTTTCTAGAAATAATCCCAGTGGCATGACAGTGCCGTTGATATCCAGGTGCTCATCTTGCAGCACAATGGTGCTTCGGGCCCGTCCATTGGCGACATGGGCCCAGCCCTGTTGCTGATAAACGCGCAATGCATCTGCGGCAGGGCTCTGCAGTAAAGCCGTGGCGTCGGCATCGATTGCCAGCGATAACTGTAGCTCTGGCAAAACCGGGCGCCAGCCCTGCAGGGCCTTGGCAGCAGGCCAGCGAGCGCTGGTTTCCAGCCAGTGATCACCGGCAAAGGCGGTAAAGCCGGCGATGGCGTCAAAACTCAGATCGCCCTGTGTGCTCAGAACCAGCAGGCCGGAACCGGAAAAATGACTCTGTTCATGGTCGGGCGCCGGCAATAGCTGAAAATCCGCCAGCGCAAACGGGCTGTCATACAGATGCCACAGAATGGGGCCATGGTTCAGGTGCAAAATCGCCGATTGCTGAACCGGGGATTGCCCGTCATCTGAAAAAATGCTGCTGGTGGCGTTGAAGTGTATGTCACTGCTGAACCAGCCTGAGCGGACACGGGTCACGTCAATATTGAGTGCCTGTGCCTGCTGCAATGCCTGAACCACTGGAGGGCGCACGAACAGCCCGGTCAGCGCTGGCATGACGGTGGTGACCAGCAAAACCGGGACCAGTATCAGAAGCAGTGTCAGGCTGATCAGTTTCTTGAGCATGAATCTCATCGGATGCCGGGTTAATTGCAAGGGAAGGCCGTGGAAGCGTCGATGCACTATATCAGATCGTTGCAGTTAAAGCAGTCAATGTGCGCATGTATCATAAATGAGATTGATACGGATTATTGCTTATTTTAATAACGGTTGAGTCGAGTTCAGTTCGCGTTATTCGGTTTGCAATACCCTGGTCTATTGGCTATTGTTTCAGCGTTTTTCATAGAGGTTCCGCGTGTCTTTTTCTGCCTGTTGCTGGCCGGATACACGGAGAAGTCATGATCAATCGGAAAAATAAGCAGCATGTAACCGTAATTTGGCATTTTACATAAGAAAAATTAAGTGAGGTTTGGCATGTCAAGATGGCTTGTAAGCATCAATAAAGCCCGTGTTATGACAGGTGTATTATCCAGCGTTGCCTGTTTGCCCCTGTACGCACAACAAAGTACTCAGAACAATGCTCAGAACGCTGAGCAAACAGAAGTGGAAGAAGTTGTTGTCACTGGCTCCTACCTGCGGGGCAGTCCACTGGACGCGCCGTCACCAGTCACATCGGTGGACAGAGCGTCAATGGAAGCGCAGGGCGCGTCACAGATTTGGGACGTGATCAAGAACCTGGAGATAAATTCCGGGTCCATTTCCAACGAGGGTGCCGACGGCAGCAACGCCGCGCTGGGCAACCTGTCTGGCACTGCCAATATCAATTTGCGTAACCTGGGTGAGAACTCGACGTTGACATTGGTCAACGGCAAGCGCCAGGTCGCTGCTGCTACTACCACACCATCCGGTGGCGAATTTGTTGATATCAACACCATTCCCCTGGTCATGGTTGATCGCGTGGAAGTGCTGACCGATGGTGGTTCGGCATTGTATGGTTCCGATGCCGTGGCAGGCGCCGTGAACATTATCATGCGCACTGACTTTGAAGGGCTGGAGCTGTACGGTGACGTGCAGAACATCGAAAGTGCAGGCAGTCGCTATGATAAAACCGGCAGTGTCATCTGGGGTTGGGCCAATGACAGTGGTGACACCAATCTGGTGCTTGCCGGTGAAATATTCCGCCGTGACCCGGTGCCGATTACGGCTGCACGTTTCTACGACGAACGCTCCGAGTTTACCGGTGTTGTGGGCGGGCTTGGCACGCTGATCAATCAGGGTTCGTTCGGTGCGCGTCTGAATCAGGCTTACATCAATCAGGATGCCATTTATCAGGCCGTAGCCGAAGGTGGTACCGATGCATTGCGTTACACAGACCCTTTGTGTTCCCAGTTGACGTCGGCTGATGGTTCTCCGCTGTTTACCGGCACGCGTACGGCCCAGCGCGGCGAACCCAGCAGCAGCTGTCGGGAAGAAGATGCGCAGTGGCGCCTGCTTACCGTTGGCATGGAGCGCGACAGCCTGTCTGCTGCCTTTAGCCACCGTTTTAACGAGGCCGCTGAATTCTACTCATTTGCGCAATGGTCGCAAAGCGACATCGAGCGATCAGATTCTGGTTATGTCAGTGCCCGGGGGCCCAGCTTTTTCCTGGCACAGCCCGGCGCCCACGCCGGCGTCCCCGCCTGGGGCGGCTATGGTATTGGTCAGACCGCAGAGCTGGGTTACTTCGCCCCGGCGGTGGGTCTGAGTCGTCCAACGGCCAGCGACATCCCCAATGCACCGATTGCACTGGCCAATGGCGGCCCCAACGTCCCCATGTCTGGCACTGTGCAGACCGGAAACTTCCCGCGCAGCGGTGGCAACACCAATATGAATACCACCGAAACCATGGGTCTGCAGGCCGGTGTCAAAGGCGAGTTCTATGCGCTGAATGATCGCCGCTTCAACTATGATGTAGGCGTGTCGTGGAGTGGTACCAGCTTTGAGCTGGAATACCAGACCTTCCAGCGCGACCGCGCCGAGCTGGCAGTCAATGGCCTGGGTGGCCCCAACTGCACACCCAATGGGGTCAGTGACTTTGATTTCAGAAGCGCGCGTGGTGCCGTGTCGCCCGCTCTGCCGACATTCTGGGATTTCCTGGGCGACACCTTTACCCAGGAATATTTCCCAGGCTTTGTACATACCACGAGGGAAAGTCTGTCGCTGGCACTGACCAGTAACAACCATGGTCAGGACGGCTGCGAGTTCTACAATCCTTTCCTGACATCGGTGACTGATCCTGACCTGGGCAATTCCCAGGCCCTGATGGACTGGATGACGCCCACCGTGTTGCGTTCTGATAAGCGTAATCAGCTGGCGGTATTTGATGCCGTAGTAGCAGGTGAAATGTTCGAGATGGCCGGTGGCATGTCCCAGTTTGCGCTGGGTGTGCAGTACCGTCAGCAGAACAATAAATCCATTGCGCCGACCCTGAATGATCCGGGGCTGCCTAATGCGATCCTGGGCTGGGATGCCAGCGGCAATGTCGATGAGACGCACTATGTCAGCAATAACTATGAATGCTCGCAATGTATCTTCAACTATGATCTTGATCGCAATGTGCGAGCCATTTTCTCTGAGTTCTCGCTGCCGTTGCTCAACAATGTAGAGACGCAGTTCGCCTTGCGTTACGAAGACTACGGCGGTTCAGTCGGCGGTGAGTTGACGCCCAAGGTCGCTGCCAGCTGGCGGCCCATCGAGGAACTGTTGTTCCGTGGCTCATTCTCGCAGTCATTCCGGGCGCCTAACCTGGCTGTGATAGAAGAAGGGCTGGAAGCAGGGCAGGTGACCTTCCGGGACCCGTTGCGCAACCAGGCTGTGCGCGCGGGTCTGGCGGCGGTGAGCAACGCCAACGCTGAACCCAACACCACCTACAGTGTGGGTGCACCAGCGCCTGATGTTGGCAATGAATCGGCCAACACCTTCAGTGCCGGCTTCATCTGGACTCCCTATGGCGTATTGGATGGCCTGAGTGTGACGACAGACTTCTGGCGCTTTGAGGTCAAGGATCGGGTGATGCCACAACCGGCGATTTCATCAATCTCCGGTGAACTGGATGCATTTGCATCAGCAGCGACCAATCCGGCCAACTATGTGCTGAACTCATCATTGGCCAATGATGCTGCGCAGCCCTATGTAGCTTGCGATCCCAACGCTCTGGAAGCACAGTGGGGCAGCGATCCGCAAGCCTCGCAGAATGAAGCCGGGCAGGTTATTGAAGGCTCGCGACTGGATTGTGTGGTCGATCCGCGGGAATACGTGGTACCGAATGTGGTTCGTACACAGGGCAGCACCGAAGGTGCGCTGGTGACCATTGTCAGTTCTACCATCAATGCGGGTGAAGTGATTTCTGATGGTTTCGACTTCAAGCTGGGTTATGGCTGGGAAATGGACATGGGGCGCTTCCGCGCCAGCATGGACTTTACCTATGTTAATCAGTACACGCTGAAAGACGTGCCCGGGCTGGAGCTTGGATTGTTGGAAACAGGCGTGTTTGATGCCGCCGGCACGACCGGTGATGGCATTCTGGTGCGTTCACTGCCGGACAAAAAGGGCAATCTGACCCTGAACTGGTCCAGTCACGACCTTCGCCACAGCGTCACCGTGATCAATCGCTTCATCGGATCGTATGAAGACCTGGCGTATCGCAACACCTTCGAAAACGGTAATGACTATGTACGCTCAGTAGTGCAGGACAAAGTGGATAGCTACAACAGTATCGATCTGCAGTACAGCTACACCCATGAATGGGCCGATAGCCGGCTGGGTACCAGCATCTTTACGATAGGTGCACTGGATGCGTTCAATGCAACCTTGCCATACCGTTACGCTGGCGCTCTGAACTATGACGCCTCGGTGTTTGACGGTCGTGGCCGGCGCCTGTACGCGAGAGCCTTGCTGCAGTTCTGATATCCGGCAGCAAAGCTTGCTAATTGAAAAGCCCTGTTGACATCCTGTCAGCAGGGCTTTTCTTTTTTTTATCGACAACCCGGCACCTTTTTGCGGTAAAGCGAATCTTGATGAGCGCTGTACCGGGCCATTATCAATATGGAAAATGTTCTCTATTTCCAGTATTTATGCTGCTTCCAGGCATATCACCCCGTGCTGCGTGATGTCCGTTTATAAAATGTGTGAACTGGTTCAATTTTAATTGCAATGCCCGTTTCAATTGGATACAGTTTGTAGCGATTCCCTGTAGTTCCGGTCAATCTGAAAGGAGTCTGGGCCGGAGTAGTATTGAGTTGCTTGAGTTGTAAAACACTAATAATCGCATCTAAGCAGTGCATACGTTTCCAAAAATAATAATCACGGGGGAATATCCATGTCCAAATGGCTTGGTTTCCGAAATAAGACCCTGGTGCTGACCAGTGTGGTATCAGGCGCAGCCTGTCTGCCAGTTTTTGCTCAGGACTCAGAAGTAGAATTAGAAGAAGTTATCGTCACCGGCTCCTACATTCGGGGCACGCCATTGGATGCACCTTCTCCGGTGACCACCGTTGACAGAGCGTCAATTGAAGCACAAGGCGCGGCCCAGATCTGGGACGTGATCAAAAACCTCGAAATAAATTCCGGTTCATTCACCAATGAAGGTTCAGGCGAAGGCCAGGCCCTGTCAGGCACCGCCAACGTCAACCTGCGGAACCTGGGTGAGAACTCTACCCTGACACTGATTAACGGCAAGCGTCAGGTATCTGCTGCAACAGTCACCCGAAGCGGCGGCGAATTCGTTGATATCAATACCATCCCACTGGTGATGGTTGAGCGCGTCGAAGTGCTGACCGACGGCGGTTCAGCGCTTTATGGTTCGGATGCGGTGGCCGGCGTGGTCAACGTCATCATGCGTACCCAGTTCGAAGGCCTTGAGGTCTACGGCGATGTGCAGGCGCTGGAAACAGCCACTGATCGCCAGGATAAAACAGGCAGCGTGATCTGGGGCTGGGCCAGCGACAGCGGCGATACCCACTTTGTATTGTCCGGTGAAATGTTCCGCCGTGACCCGGTACCGGTGGAATTTGGCAAATTCTATGATGAAAATGCGCAATACACCGGCGTAGTCGGCGGTATAGCAGGCAATATCAGTGCCACCATGGCCAACCCGGCCTTCGGTTCACAAATTAACCAGGCCTATATCAACACGGCCGTTACGCAGCGCAATATAGCTGAAGGCGGATCATCCAACACGGTTCTGACCGATCCTTTGTGTGATGATCTGACCGCCGCCGATGGCCGTCCTTTCTTCACCGGTACGCGTACTGACCGTCGTGGTGCCAACAGCGGTACCTGCCGTGAATTCACCGAAGAGTGGAACTTTATGAGCGTTGGTATGGAGCGCGACAGCATCGCCGGCGCCTTCAATCATACGTTTAATGAACACGCCGAGTTCTACTCATTCTTCCAGTATTCCGACACCACCATCGAACGTTCAGACGACGGCGCTCACGGCTCACGTGGTCCTACCGTGTTTCTGGCAGCGCCAGGCTCGCACGCCGGTAACCCGGCCTTTGGTGGCTACGGCATCGGCATGACAGCAGAGCTGGGTTATTATGCCGGCAAAGCTGGCCTGACGCGCCCGACCAGCATTCCCAATGCGCCCAACACGCTGGCCAATGGCGGCATGAACGTTCCGTTCTACGCCAGTGTGCAGGATTCCAATACGCCGCGTATGGGTGGCAACACCAACATCACTGAATCGGAAACGCTGGGTGTGCAGGCCGGTGTCAAGGGCGAGTTTTACGCCTTTAACGACCGCCGCTTTAACTACGACGTGGGTTACTCCTGGAGCGGCACCAGCTTCGAACAGGAATACCAGACTTTCCAGCGTGATCGCGCAGAACTGGCCGTGAATGGCCTGGGCGGTCCAAACTGTACCCCCAATGGCATCAGCGACTTCAACTTCCGTGATGAGCCCGGCCCCTTTGGCGGCGCCATCCCCACCATCTGGAATGTCAGCAACCAGGCCTACTATAAAGGCTACACGCAGACCTTCTTCCCCGGCTTTGTATTTACCACGCGGGAAAGTCTGTCTCTGGCACTGACCAGTAACAACCAGGGCCAGGGCGGTTGCGAGTTCTACAACCCCTTCCTGACCCAGATGACAGATCCGTCGCTGGCCAACAGTGATGAGCTGATGAACTGGATGGCACCAACGGTCAAACGCGCCGACAAACGCAACAAGCTGGGCGTGATTGATGCCGTGCTGTCAGGCGAATTGCTGGAGCTGCAGGGCGGTATGGCCCAGTTTGCTGTGGGCGCCCAGTATCGTATGCAGACAAACAGCTCCATTGCACCCGCCATGAACCAGCCGGGCCTGCCCAATGCCATTCTGGAATGGGGCACTAACGGTGAGCCCAATACCACGCACTATGTCAGTAACAACTTTGAGTGCTCGGAGTGTATCTTTAATTACACTAATGACCGCAACGTCTCTGCTGTGTTTGGTGAGCTGTCATTGCCGCTGATTGAAAACGTGGAAACCCAGATAGCGCTGCGCTACGAGGATTACGGCGGCAATATCGGCAGCGAAGTCACCCCCAAGGTGGCACTGAGCTGGCGGCCGATTGATACTCTGTTGCTGCGTGGCTCCTTCTCGCAGTCATTCCGTGCACCTAACGTCGGCATCGTGGAAGAAGGCCTGGAGTCATCCAGCAACACCTTCCGTGATCCGCTGCGTAACCAGGCGGTTCGTGCCGGTCTGGCCGATGTCAGCAATGCCAATGCATTGCCGAACTTTACCTATACCCTGGGTGGACCAGCGCCGGATGTGGGCAATGAGTATGCCGACACCTTTAGTGCCGGTTTTGTCTGGACACCAGCGGGTCGTCTTGAAGGTTTCAGCTTGACTGCAGATGCATGGCGTTTCGAGCTGACCGACAAGGTGCTGCCACAGCCAGGTATTTCAGCGATTGGTGACGAACTGGCGCTGTTCCAGCAGGCAGCTGCTGATCCGTCAAACTACGTTCTTAACGGTACCATCCCGTCCAGCCGTACTGGTGAATGGGCCAACTATGAACAGTTGACGCCGTGTGATCCCAATGCGTTGGCCGCTCAGTTCGGTACTGATCCTAACACCCAGGGCACGCCCGGTGGTGAAACCGGTTTCCGTGACGTGCAGGCAGGTTCTCGTCTGGACTGCGTCGTGAATCCGGCGGCTTACCAGATTGAAGGTGTGGTACGTACCTTTGGTGTGTCTACCGGCGCACTGACCACGACTCAGCTCAGCACCATCAACGCCGGCGAGATCATCGCTGACGGTATTGATGTGAAAGCCAGCTACGACTGGACCCACGACTGGGGCCGATTCCGTCTGAGCATGGACTATACCCATGTTAATCAGTACACATTAAAAAATGTGCCTGGCCTGGAGCTGGGGCTGTTGGAAACAGGTGTGTTTGACGCAGCTGGTACAACAGGTGATGGCAATCTGGTGCGTTCATTGCCGGACAACAAAGGCAATGTCAATCTGGGCTGGATGGGTAATACCGGTCACGGTGCGTCTATTATTGCGCGCTTTATCGGTTCTTACTCTGACCTGGCCTATGAGAACACCTTTGCGACCGCAAATGATGAAGTACGCGCTCTGATGAGCCGCAAGATCGATAGCTATCATACGATCGATCTTCAGTACAACTACACGCATGAGTGGGCCAATTCCTCACTGGGAACAACCATCTTCACTGTCGGTGTACTGGACGCCTTCAATGCTGACCTCTCGTACCGTGAGTCTGGCAGCATCAATTACGATGCTGGCGTATTCGATGGCCGTGGCCGTCGTTTGTATGCCCGGGCATTGCTGCAGTTCTGATGATGTAAAACACGCGGGTAATTGACGCTGAAAGAAGGCCCCGTTCGCGGGGCTTTTTTTTGGCTTAACGAAAAGCATTAGTTTTAGTGATTGTTATTATTTATCAAAGTTATAGCGTTGTCTGTCGTAAAACCGACGTCCAAATTGTGAGCTCGTTCAAATTTGATTGCATTGCCCGTTGCAATTAGATACAGTTTTTGCAGATTCCCTGACGTACCGGCAATGCAAGGAAACACCGCCGGAGTTGTAGCGAGTTGCTTTAGCTGATCAAGAGTAGAGCAGTACGTTTCTAACAATAATAATCACAGGGGGAACACCCATGTCTAAATGGCCTGGATTCCGAAGAAAAGCTCTGGTTCTCACCGGGGTCATGTCAAGTGCAGCCTGCCTGCCTGGTCTTGTCCATGGGCAGGACAATCAAGAAGCAGAAGTCGAAGAAGTCATTGTCACCGGTTCCTACTTGCGTGGCAGCCCGCTGGATGCGCCCTCTCCGGTGCAGGTCGTTGACAGAGCTTCCATCGAAGCCCAGGGCGCAGCCCAGATCTGGGATGTCATCAAGAACCTTGAAGTAAACTCCGGTTCCATCAGTAACGAAGGCTCTGATGGCGGCCTGGCTGAAATGGGCGCTGTTTCCGGCATGGCCAACGTCAACCTGAGAAACCTGGGGGAAAACTCCACCCTGACATTGATTAACGGCAAGCGTATGGCGCCTGCCGCAACGTCAACGCCAACGGGTGGGGAATTTGTTGATATCAACTCCATTCCGCTGGTCATGGTGGAGCGCCTTGAAGTGCTCACCGACGGTGGCTCAGCGCTGTACGGTTCGGATGCGGTGGCCGGTGTGGTCAACGTCATCATGCGTACCCAGTTCGAAGGCCTGGAACTGTATGGCGATATTCAGGCCATCGAAAAAGACATTGGCAACCAGGATCGAACGCTCAGCGCCATTTGGGGCTGGTCGAATGACACCGGCTCAACTCATTTTGTCGTGTCCGGGGAAATGTTCCGCCGTGATCCGGTACCAATCACTGCTGCCCGTTATTTTGATGACAAATCAGAATTTACCGGGACTGTTGGCGGGTTTGGTACGCCATTGGTCAATGCTGCCTTCGGTTCCAACGTGAACCCTGCCTTTCTGAATGAAGACGTGAGGCAACAGGCCATTGCGGAGGGCGGTACCAGCGAACCACGTTATACCGATCCTCAGTGCTTTAGTCTGACCGCCGCCGACGGTGCCCCGTATTTTGTGGGTACCCGCACCGCAGACCGGGGTGAACCCAGTTCAAGTTGTCGTCAGGATACCTTCCAGTGGGACCTGCTGAATGTGGGGATGGAGCGCGACAGTGTGGCCGGTGCGTTTGACCATGCCTTCAATGATACAGTCGAGTTTTATTCCTTTGCCCAGTATTCCAGCAGTGACATTGAGCGCTCTGATTCTGGTGCCTACACCAGCCGCGGGCCAACCATGTTCCTGGCTCAGCCCGGCGCGCATACCGGTAACCCGGCTTTTGGTGGTTATTCCATTGGCCAGCCAATGGAGCTGGGTTATTTTGCGCCTTCTATTGGTCTGGCAAGACCCACAGCGGCTGATATCACCAATGCGCCCACTGACATCAGGAACGGCGGTCTTAACGCGCCCAGTTATGCCAATATGAATATTGGCAGTTCGCCACGTGAAGGCGGCGGTAACCAGGTCAGCCGTACCGAAGCGTTGGGTGTGCAGGCGGGTCTGAAAGGTGAGTTTATTGCCATGGACAACCGTCGCTTTAATTACGATGTCAGCTATTCCTGGAGCAGTACCAGTTTCGAGCTTGAGTACAAAACCTTCCAGCGCGACCGCGCCCACCTCGCCGCCAATGGTCTGGGCGGACCCAACTGTACGCCCAATGGTGTTGCTGATTTCGATTTTCTTAGTGCACGTGGCCATATATCACCGGCAATACCGACTGCCTGGGATTTTGTTGGCGCCAGTATGACGCAGCTGTTTTTCCCGGGTTTTGTGTTCAATACACACGAGTCTCTGTCCTACGCCCTGACCAGTAACAACCAGGGGCAGGGCGGTTGCGAGTTCTATAACCCGTTCCTGACGCGTCAGTCGGACCCCAGCCTGGCAAATTCGCAGGAACTGGTTGACTGGATGCTGCCGACGATTCGTCGTGCCGACAAACGCAACAAGCTGGGTGTCTTCGACGCCGTGCTTGCGGGTGAGATGTTCGAGATGGCAGGCGGCATTTCGCAATTTGCTGTCGGTGTACAACACCGGGAACAGAATGCCAAATCAATTGCACCGGAAATGAATCAGCCAGGGCTGACGGCAATATCGGGCTATGGCCCCGGCGGAGTACCTAACGAGTTCCGTTATGTGTCGAACAACTTTGAGTGCTCGGAGTGTATCTTCAACTACGATCACACGCGCAGCACGCGCGCTGCTTTCATGGAGCTGTCGCTGCCATTTCTCACCAACATCGAGTCCCAGATCGCCTTGCGCTACGAGGATTACGGTGGCCAGATTGGTGGCGAACTGACACCCAAGGTAGCGCTGAGCTGGCGTCCGACCGATTCCTGGCTGTTCCGGGGGTCGTTCTCGCAGTCCTTCCGCGCCCCCAATATTGGCGTACAACTGGAAGGGCTTGAATCCAGTTCCACCACCTTCCGTGATCCGATCAGTGCGCAGGCGGTGCGGGCAGGCATGGTGCCACCAACCAACGAGAATGCTGAACCGGAAAGCACCTACACAGTAGGGTCGCCAGCGCCGAACATTGGTAATGAGTATGCCAACACCTACAGCGCCGGCTTTATCTGGACGCCGCAGGGTCGGTTGCAGGGACTGAGTATCAATGCTGACTTCTGGCGATTTGAAGTTGAAGACCGGGTCATGCCACAGCCAGGTATCTCTGCCATTGGGCCAGAGATTGCTGCATTTGAAGCGGCTGCCGCAAATCCTGACAATTATGTCTTTAACGGCACCATTTCCAGCAGTCCATCGCCTGCCTATGCTGGTCTGGATCCTTACGAGTCCTGTGACCCGGCGGCGCTGTCAGCGCAATGGGGTGATGATCCGGAAAATTCAAAAACAGCCGGTGGACAGGTAATCCCGATGTCACGTCTCGACTGTGTTGTTGATCCGCGAACCTATATTGTGGATGGTGTCGTGCGTTCCGCTGGCAGCACCACCGGTTCGCTGGTGACGATCAGTTCAGCTGCCATCAACGCGGGTGAAGTGACCGCTGACGGTGTTGACTTGAAGGCATCCTATTCGTGGGATACCGATCTGGGCCGCATCCGCATCGCAACAGACTTCACTTATGTCAATCAGTACAAACTGAGCAATGTGCCCGGTCTGGAACTGGGGCTGCGTGAAACCGGTATCTTTGATGCTGCCGGCACAACCGGTGACGGCCTGCTTGTGCGCTCGCTGCCTGATAAAAAGGGTAACCTGACGCTAAGCTGGACAACACCGAGCCTGAAACATACCTTCACCGTGATCAATCGCTTTGTCGGTTCCTATGACAATCTGTCCTACCAGGATACCTTTGATAACGGCAATGACTATGTTCGCTCAATTGTTAATCGCGAGATTGACAGTTACCACAGTATCGATCTGCAGTACAACTACATGCATGAGTGGGCCAACCCGAACCTGGGAACAACCCTGCTGACAGTGGGTGCGCATGACGCGTTTAACGCAGAATTGCCATTCCATTACAGCGGTGCGCTGAACTACGATGCCTATCAGTTTGATGGTCGTGGACGGCGCTTGTATGCGCGTGTGCTGATGCAGTTCTAGACTGTAACAGAACTAAAAAAACGGGGGCTGGTTGCCAACAACCAGCCCCCGTTTTTTTATGGTGAGTGATAAACAACGTTAGAATAGTTCGTCTGGCACGCCGGGTAACTGCTTGAATCCGGGATAAGCAAAATAGTAGCCCTGGAAAAGATCGATGCCTTCATGCGCGAGCCAGCGATACTCTTCCTCGCGCTCCACACCTTCTGCCAGAATATCGATGTTGAGTTTTCGGCAGGTCAGAATCACGCCCTGAATTATTGCCTGGCGTGCCGGGCGCTGATCAACATGATCGATCAATGCGCGGTCGATTTTAATATAGTCGGGCTGAAACTCCGCCAGTAGATTCAGGCCGGAAAAGCCTGCGCCAAAATCGTCAATCACGGTGGTAAAACCGAGTTTCTTGTAGGTTTCAATGATGTTTACCAGATGAGTCTTTTCACGGATTTCTTCACTTTCAGTTACCTCAAAGTGAATTTTTTCGACAGGGAATCCGTACTTCTGCGCTGCCGCCAGGGTAGTGCGAATACAAAGCTCTGGGCGATAGACGGCGTTGGGCGTGAAATTGATATTTAGCGCTACGTTAATCTTCAGCCTGGTTGCCAGCTCAATGGCTCTGACCCGGCAGGTTTGATCAAAGTTGTACAGGTTGTCACTGTTAATCTGGTCCCGCACAAAGGCAAAACCCTGACCCTCGGGGCCGCGTGCCAGTGCTTCGTAGGAGACAACCTTGCGGGTGCTGGCGCGCACAATGGGCTGAAACGCAAAACTCAGGTTGAACGTTTGATGTTCATTGTCCCGGCAGCCGCTGCAGCCCAGTTCGTGCGTGTCAGCGCTGTGTAGTTTGATGGTTTGCAATACTGCCTCACATAATCCGCTTAGAACCTTGATGGTGATTTTAGCATAGCTATATCATATTGAAAATTAGCGTAAAACAGCATTCAGGAAGCTTGCTGCCAATTTCAGGAAGTGACAAATTTCCGACTGTAGCGGCCCAGAATGGCGCCAATAATCAGCAAGGCGCTACTGACACCGAACGTCAGGCGAAAGTCCTGCTGCCAGTCAATCAACAGCCCGGCAGCGGCAGGCCCAAGCAACTGGCCGAGCGCAAAAAAGACAGTCACAAAGCTCACGGCCATGGCCGCGTGCTGCGGTTTTACGGTACTGGTGGATGCCGCCAGTATTGATGTAAACAGACCGCTAATAGAGGCCCCCATCAGTATGTAATGCAGAACGAACACCGCAGTCTCTGCTCTTAGTACCGGTAACAACGTGGCAACAAACGATATCAGCATGCAAATGAGCAGAGCATTGGCATGGCCGATGCGATCTGCGGCTCTGCCCCAGGCGGGGCCAGCGAATACTGAAATCAGGCCCATGATGGCAACCAGACGTCCGGCGGTAATGGGATTAACCTGTGATTCCAGAGCAAAGCTGTACATGAACAAGGTCTGCACGATATAGGTGGTGCCGACAATGCCGTAGACTGCGCCGATCACGACCACATGCGGGTTGCGATATATGCTGGCGAGGCCATGACGCATACTCACGGCCTCGCTGTGTCGCGGTGGGTCCCGTAGCAATGTCGTCACCAGCACCAACGTTATCACTGCGCTGATACAGAAGATGCCCCAGACCAGGCGCCACGCTGCCGGGCCAGCGGCATCGGTCAGTGCTGGCACCAGCGCACCACTGATCAGAATGCCCAGCCCGACACCGCTATTGGCAAAGCCGATAACAGTGCCCCGGCGATCAGGGTACCAGCTGCCCAACAGTGATATTAACGGCGTGAACGCGAACGCGGTGCCGAATCCAAGCAAGACCATGGCCAGCAGCAACCAGCCATACGCCGATACCACGCTCAACATCAAGAAACCGGTCGCTGCCAACGCCAATCCGGTCATGATGGCGCGCTTGCCACCGAATCGCCCGGCAAAAACACCGGCATACAAAAGCAAGGTCAAATATCCCATTGCGGTCACGGTGCCCAGGTTGGCCGCCTCGGCATAGCTCAGGCCCAGATCCGCACGCATGGTCGGCAGTACCAGACCATAAGCGAGGCGGGCGAAAACTACTGTGACCAGCGTACACAGAATACCCAGACCGCTGAGCAGGGCAATGGGAGGGCGCCGCAGGGCGGTTGAGCCCGGCAGTATCGGCGTATCAGTGGCTGGAGTGGACAAAGATGGCGATCCCCGATTTAAAATGATGATGTGCTGCGTCAGACACTGGGCATATTTGGCAAAACAGAACTCAGTTTAGCAGAAACCGGCGGATGACGGTTCTCTGCAGAGTGGCGGGCTATCCTGCTCATCGACGCAATTGGTTAGACGCTATGTCAGTATTGCCGACCAGGCTTTTGCTTTGTCAGCCACCGACATCGCCGCATGTGCCGGACTGGTTGAAGGCAGTCTGTGCAGTGTCATGGTTCCACTCCGGTCCGGCAGGGTGGGGGTGACGTGTTTCACAAAGACTGATTCTGCTTTGGCGCCATTAAAGTAGATATGCCTGATCTGATCATGATGAATAAAAAAGTCACTAAAATTGTTGGGGACAATTGACTCGGGAACAATGTCCGAATCCAGGCTGCCGGTGCGCGTGCAGGTTTGCAACACATCCCACAGGGCGATGTGATTTTTCTGCAGGGCAATCAGTCGTTCGGCATAAGGAGCATCAACGGGTATAGCCAACATGGCACACATCACTGTCCAGAAACTGTTACGTGGATGTGCGTAGTATTGTTGTGCTCGCAACGATGCAACCCCGGGCATCGACCCCAGAATAAGGACACGGGCGTCACTGCGGGCGACCGGCGAAAAACTGTGTATTTGCGGGCTCATTTTAGCTTTCCTGAGTCTGCGCTCTAATATGGGGCGTGCACCAATAGCGTTAGCACGGCGTGCAAGCGAGATTTTGCCAGTTACCTGTTTGTCATGGTTCTGTCATGACTGGCGGGTAGTCTAGCCGACTGTTGTATTCAATCCAATTGAACAGTATTGGCAGCTCTGATGACAGTTAATGAACAACGGGAAGCCTTACTTGCTATCCTGAGAAACGATACAGTAACAACGCTATTTCAACCCATTGTATCAACTCTGGAAAAAAGAATAGTGGGTTACGAGGCGCTTACCCGCGGGCCCTCGAACAGTCCGTTGCATTCCCCGCTGACATTGTTTGCCACGGCCAGGCATTTTGGTC